>NZ_DASSRP010000171.1:0-23707 GCF_035701725.1 Bradyrhizobium sp. | reverse complement strand
CTACTATTACAGCCAACCCTATTTCAAAGCCGCCGGACATATCACCATCGATGACAGGCCGATCCCGGTGACAGGACAGGCCTGGCTCGATCGCGAATGGAGCAGCCAGCCGCTCGCTTCCGACCAGACGGGATGGGACTGGCTATCTTTGCATTTCAGCAGCGGCGAAAAACTGATGCTGTTTCGGCTGCGCAAGACAAATGCCAGCCACTTCATCTCCGGCAAATGGTTCTCGCCGGAGGGCCAGGGCCGGACCATCGCGTCTTCCGACATCGTGATGTCGCCAAAAACCTGGACCGATGTTGCCGGACATAAGCTCCCGACAAGTTGGGATATTGCGATCCCGCCACTCGCGCTGACAATTGCCTGCCAGCCCGTGAATCCAAAATGCTGGATGGCAACGCGCTTTCCCTATTGGGAGGGGCCGATCGGCTTTTCAGGCAGCCACAGCGGAGTTGGTTATCTGGAGATGACCGGTTACTGAGGAAACTCGGAGAGCGCTATGGGAGTTGCCCACCATGTTTCATCTGACGGCCCTCGTTACCTGCCTTGCGATCCTGATGTATTTCTTTTTCAGCTTTCAGGTCGGCAAGGCGCGCCAGATCTATGGCGTCAAGGCGCCGGCGATCACGGGCAATCCGGACTTCGAGCGTGTTTTTCGCGGCCAGATGAATACGCTGGAATGGATGCCGATCTTCCTGCCGGCGCTCTGGCTGTTTGCTTTCTATATCAGCGACCCGATTGCGGCAGCCCTCGGTGTCGTCTGGATCATCGGCCGCGTCCTTTACATGACCGGCTACGCAAAGGCCGCCAACAAGCGCAGCCTGGGCTTCGGCATCCAGGCCAGTGCGGCGATCGTGCTCTGGGCTGGCACGACCGGCGCCATCCTGTGGCGCCTGATCCATCCCTGAACGATCGTGGCCACAGCGGTAATTTCAAGCTGTCACAGAACGAAAAAATGTCGCAGGTTCTGAGCCTTGGCAGCTATTTGACTTCGGACAGGTCCCACGTTTAATTAGCCCCATCGCACTAGGCCGCCCCGCCTCGTTTCCGACGTCAGCCCCTTTGCCGTGTTTCCGCGCGAAGGTAGTAGCGAGCCCACGCCATGAACGCCTTTTTCAAGCACCAGCTTGCCGATTACGTGGAATATCATCGCAATCCCTGGAATGGGGCGATGCATGTGTTCGGTATTCTGACATTGTTTTTTGCCGCCATCCTTCCGCTCAACCTGATACCCGTGGAAATACTGGGTGTGCACACGACGCTCGCGCTGATCCTGGCTTTGCCGGTATTGATCTATTGGCTGCTGCTCGATGTTGCGCTCGGCGTGGTCATTCTCGGCTTTGCGGTCATATTGTTCACCGCCGCCGCCTTTGTCGCGCATCATGCCAGCACCGCCATGGTGTGGTCGATTACCCTGCCGCTGATCGTGCTCGGCATCACCTTCCAGGTGGTCGGGCATCGGGTATTCGAACAGCGCCAGCCGGCCCTGGTCGATAATCCCTCCCATCTGCTGCTGGGGCCGATGTTCGTGACGGCGAAGCTGTTCATCGCGTTCGGCTTGCGGCGCGATCTGGCGGCCATCATTCAGACCGCCCCGCGCCAGCCCTTTGCCGAGGAACGCCAGGGCGGACCACTGCCACGTTCATGACCAGTGCTGCCGATTTGAAATTCCTGTGTCGCAAGTTGCAAGTTCCGTTCAGGAAAGGCGACACTGAAACCATAGTCTTGCTGGTGCCCATGACTTTTCGAAGTTCGTGAAAGGTGGGCGCAGCGATGGAGCACGAACTTCGAAAAGTGGGCACCAGGGTACTTGTCACTGGCGGCACGGGATTCATTGGACAGCACCTGGTGTCGGCGCTGGTCGCGCGCGGGCACAACGTCCGGGTCCTGGATCGTCGTCCGCCCGTCTGCGCGCTCCCCGGCGTTGAATATGTCGCGGGGTCAGTGCTCGATTCGGCGCTGGTCGACGACACACTGCGTGAGGTGGAGGAGGTCTATCACCTCGCCGGCCTTCCTGGTATGTGGCTACCTGAGAAGGACGATTTCCACGCCGTGAATTTCAAGGGCACCGAAGTCGTGATTGCCGCGGCGCGCAAGCGCGGCACCGCGCGGTTCCTGCATTGCTCGACCGAGTCCATTCTGTTTCGGCCCCCCTCCTTGAAGGCAGCCTCCGACGAACGCAGCCTGTTGCCGCCCGAGCAGATGCCGGGCGTCTATACGCGCTCGAAAATGCTGGCCGAGCAATCCGCGGCCCAGGCCGCCGCAGCGGGATTCCCGCTCGTCATCGGCACGCCCACGATGCCGATCGGGCCGCATGACCATAACCTCACGCCGCCGACCGCCATGCTCAGGCAATTTTTGCACGGACGCGTGCAGATGTATCTCGACTTCATCGTCAACCTGGTTGACGTGCGCGACGTAGCGGCCGGGCTGGTGCTGGCGATGGAACGTGGCCAGATTGGCCACCGCTACATTCTCGGCGGCGAGAGCATCTCGCTGAAGAAGATCCTGAAGCTGATGTCGACGATTAGCGGGCATCACTCGCTCGCGATCCCGGTACCCGGCAAGTTCGCGGAAGCCGCCGCCGCGATGCTGGAATTCATTGCCGACCATGTCACGCACCGGCCACCGTCGGGCACTGCAGAAGGCGTGCGGATCGCGCTCCGGGCAACTGAATTGTCGATCGAAAAAGCAAAGACCGAGCTGGGCTACGCACCGCGGCCGATCGAACCGGCGCTGCGCGACACGATCGCTTATCTGCTCAGCACGCCGAAGGCGGCTTGAGGCCGTAAGCTGCTCCCTGGCTTCATTTTTTCGCGATTTGCCAGCTCGCTTCGACCGGGCCTATAAGCTTGCGCATGATGCCCGAGAATCCGATTGCCGCCGTGATGGGGAGTGGATGGACCGCGAGCTGGCCTTCGGCATCGCTCGCGGCAATCTGGCTGGCTTGGCTCTTGAGTTGGCTGATTGGTGCTTTCTTTTCGGGGCGAACCGAAAAGCACGTCAGGGCCTGGGACGCGCGCGGCTTCCATATTCCCATCGTCATCGGCGCTATTCTGCTCATGCCGTGGACCGCCTCAGCACTGGCCGAAAGGCCGCTGTGGCGGGTCGGCACGTCCGGCATCTATGTGCTGGCTGTGCTCACCGCCGCCGGCTGTCTGTTCACATGGTGGGCGCGTCTTCATCTCGGGCGATTCTGGTCGAACGCCATCACGCGCAAGGAGGGCCATCGCGTCGTCGATACCGGCCCTTACGGATTGGTCCGTCATCCGATCTATACCGGCCTGATCGGAGCCCTGATCGCAACCGGCATTGCCGGCGGCACGGCAACGGCGCTGCTCGGCGTTGCGTCGATCGCCTTCGGGTTCTGGCAAAAAGCGCGCATGGAGGAAGGCTTCCTCACGAATGAGCTCGGCGCAGATGCCTACGGTCTCTATTGCCGCCGCGTTCCGATGCTGGTGCCGTTTCTGCCGCAGGGCTGATGCAAAGGCGAGCGCATGGCGACGAAATGCCAATCAGCGTCTTGCGGCGGCAGGCTCTGAGGTTTCGATCAGCGGTTCGAGGTGACGCGGCACAATGACGCGCTCGCCTGGAACCAGCGGGGTGCGATCCGCGCCCTTGTTGACCTGGATGATCGACCACAGCGGAACATGATAGGCCGTCGCGATCGACTGCAGGCTGTCGCCCGGACGGGCAAACACCGGCGTGCCGCTGTCCCAGAGATCGACGGGCGCCTTTGCAGGAACCACATAGCGAATCGGGATCGCGTCTCCATTGATCTTTGCGGTTGCGAGTTGAAGGATCTTCGTCACGAGCTGCTGCTGGATCGTATCGACCTTCTCGATATTGATGTGAGACTCGCCGTGCTGGGACAGGTCGAAACTCGCATAGTGCCCGCGAAATCCCGGCTTCGGCTTGACGTCGCCCCCACCGAGCACATCCTTTGACAGGAAGATGTTGATGAAGCGATCGACGTTCAGCGGAACGTCCGGCGTCACATGGGCCGGATCGATGGCGACGACGAGATCCGCTCTGATGCCTTCGGCTTCCAGGATCTCGGCAAACTTCACCGCACAGAAACCGCCCATCGAATGCCCGATCAGGATGATCGGTTCTGGGTCGTCGCGGTAATCTTGAATTGCCTGCGCTGCAATCAGGCGGCAGATGGTGAACTCGTAGACGTGATTGGTGATGCCGACTTCATCGAGCCTCTCCCCCAAACGATCGATGCCGCGCGAGAAGAACGGGCCGAGCGCGCCACGAAACAGATAGGCGCGGCCGCGGCGCGCCTGCGCCGTCGAGAGACCGGGTGACGGCGGGGATAGCAAGGACTCGGTCGAAGTCGTGGTCGCCGGGTCGGCGGCGGCCGGGCTGCAATTGCCGTCGACCAGCGGGGTCAGGAACAACGCTCCGAAAAGAACCGCGGCCAAGCGTGCGGGATTGATCAAGCGCTCCACGAACTATCCTATTGGCTGCGAGCCCGTTACCGACTGCCAGCAGCGCCAACAGCCCAAGGACCGGAATGGCGCGAGCGATGCGCCATTTTCGGTTTGGACGGCCGAATTGGTCGAATTGTGGCGCTGCTTAGCCCCCGGCGCACGCCCGCCCGAACGGGCGGTTTTTGGCCGCAATCCCGTTACTGGGCCGCGGAAGCCGGCGCTGCGGAGGCTTGCTTCGGGCGGCTGCCGAAAACCACGGCATCGATATCGCCGATCACCCGACGCTGCATGATCTCGCTCTTGTCGATCGTGATATGGCCGACGCCGGGAACGTTCTGGACGTTGACGTTCTGAAGCGTACCATGCAGCCCCCGCGTCGGCGTGACCGGCTCGCCGTTGCCGTTGCCAATGTAGTAGTTGACATAGCGGCCGACGCGGCCGGACAGGCTGGTCTTGAATACCGAATCGAGACCGATCGCGAGCTTCACCGGCGCACCGGCCTGATCGAGCCGCGCCACCATGTCGGGCAGCACCGTCGCACCCGAAGAGTGCCCGACCAGAATGATGGTCTTCACCTTGCCGCTGCGATAGTCCGCTGCGGCCTCGTCGGCGACCGCCGCCCAGCCGAGATAGTTGGTGATCGTCACCGGAATGCCCTGGGCTTCCAGTCTGGCGGCGATGCCATCAAGACCGAGCGAAAACACGTTGAGCACGCCGCGCAGCAGATAGACATGGGCGCCGTTGGTGGGCGCCGTTGTCGGAGCGGCCTGGCTCGCCGACATCCCGACGGGAACGATCAGAAGCAGCGATGCTAAGCCTGCCGATCGCAGCGAACGCAACCACCCGCGCGCTGAAGTGCGAAGCGGGGGGACGGGTTTCTTGGTGCCGCTGGGTGATGTCATGGTTCCCTCGGGGAAAAATTTGGTGGCCGGAAACTAGCCTCCGCATGCTCGCATCCGCAACAAAAGCCGAGCCGGTCGCGTGATTTAATCTACGCTGAGTGACCCGAATGCAACACCGGCGCGTCCCCCAATACCCCTCTGGGCGACGCGGGTGCTGTTGCGGTCGGTTTCGTCGACGGGCCACGAAACGGACGCCGGTCACGCCGTTGTCGTCGTAGCGCCGTTGGCTACTTGGTCAGCGGGCAGCCGCTTTCCTTGGCCGTGAAGAAGGCCTTGTCGCCGGGAACCACCGCGAGCTGCTTGTAGTAATCCCAGGGCTTCTTGGATTCGGAAGGCTTCTTGACCTCGAACAAATAGAGGTCGTGCACGAAACGGCCGTTCTCGAGCACCTTGCCTTGCGCGAACGCGTCATCGACCGGAAGCTCCTTCAGCTTCTTGACCACCGCATCCGAATCCTTGGTGCCCGCCGCTTTCACCGCCTTGAGATATTGCAGGGTCGCCGAATAGGTGCCGGCGTGGATCATGCTGGGCATGCGGCCGGTCCGTTTGAAGAAGCGCTCGGAAAATGCGCGGGTCTTGTCGTTCTGGTCCCAGTAGAAGGCTTCCGTGAGCACGAGGCCTTGTGCCGCTTCGAGGCCGAGGCCGTGAACCTCGGATAGCGTCATCAAGAGACCCGCAAGCTTCTGACCACCTTTGACGATGCCGAATTCCGCCGCCTGCTTGATCGAATTGGTGGTGTCGAGACCGGCATTGGCGAGCCCGATGATTTTCGCCTTCGAACTCTGCGCCTGCAGCAGGAACGAGGAGAAATCCGACGAGTTCAAGGGCACGCGGACCGAACCGACGACCTTGCCGCCGTTATCCTTGACGATCTCGCTGGTGTCCTTTTCCAACGCGTAACCGAACGCGTAATCCGCGGTCAGGAAGAACCAGCTGTCACCGCCAGCCTTCACCAGCGCGCCGCCGGTACCGACCGCGAGCGCACGCGTGTCATAGGCCCAGTGGAAACCGTAAGGCGTGCAGGCATCGCCCGTGATGCGCGAGGTAGCGGCGCCGACGACAATGTCGATCTTCTTCTTTTCCTTGGAAAGCTCCTGCACCGCGAGTGCCACCGACGACGTCGTAAGCTCGGTGATCATGTCGACGTTTTCGACCTCATACCAGCGACGTGCGATGCTGGTGGCGAGATCCGGCTTGTTCTGATGATCGGCCGAGACGATCTCGATCTTCTGACCCAGCACTTCGCCGCCGAAATCCTCGATCGCCATCTTGGCGGCTTCGAATGAATACTTGCCGCCGTAGTCGGCATAGACGCCGGATTGGTCGTTCAGAATGCCGATCTTGACGCCTTGCGCGGATGCGGGTGCCGCAACCAGCAGGGCGCACGCCGTGACAGCCGCCGGCAACAACTTCGATTTCATTTAAGCCTCCCAGGATCTTGTTCTTGACTGCAGGGTTATAGCCGCCGTCCCGCGCTCTGCCCACCCGCTTTGAATGAGCCAAAAGTAGGGTCGCGATCGCAATTGGCCGTTGCAGCAGCGTTAAGATTTTATGGATTTGCGTCGTGGGCGGATACGGCCTGTTTCGGCTGCCGCCCATCGGAGAGATTGCGCACGACCATGTAGAAGATCGGCGTGAATACGAGGCCAAACAGCGTGACGCCGAGCATGCCGAAGAACACCGCGACACCGACCGCCTGACGCATCTCCGATCCCGAGCCGGTCGAAATGACGAGCGGCAATACGCCGAGAATGAATGCAAACGAAGTCATCAGGATCGGCCGCAGACGAAGCCGGCAGGCCTCGATCACTGCTTCGAGACGGGGCCGTCCTTCCAGCTCGATGTCGCGCGCGAACTCGACGATGAGGATGGCGTTCTTGGCGGCAAGGCCCACCAACACCACGAAGCCGATCTGGGTCAGGATGTTGACGTCCTGGCCCATGAGGCGCACGCCGAGCGTCGCCGCGAGCAGACACATCGGCACGATCAGGATCACCGAGAATGGCAACGTCCAACTGCCGTACTGCGCCGCCAGCACCAGGAACACGAACAGCACGCAAATCGGGAAGATGTAGAGCCCGGAGTTAGCGCTGTTGACCTGCTGATAGGACAGATCCGTCCATTCGTAGGAGAAGCCGCTCGGCAGCGTCTGATCGGCCAGACGTTTCATGGTCTCGATAGCGGTGGTCGAACTCGTTCCTGGCGTCGGCTCGCCTTGAAGCTCGGAGGCCGGATAAAGGTTGTAGCGCGCGACGCGGTCAGGGCCGGCGATATCGTGGAAGTCGACCACGCTGCCCAGCATCACCATGTTGCCGGCGGCGTTACGGGTGCGCAGCCGCGCAAGATCGGCAGCCTCCTTGCGGAACGGCAGGTCGGCCTGCGCGGTGACGTGGTAGGTGCGGCCGAGAATGTTGAAGTCGTTGACGTAGGTCGATCCGAAGTAGGTTTCGATGGCATCCGTCACGCCCTGGATCGGCACGCCGAGCTTCTGCGCCTTGATACGATCGATATCGACGAAGACTTGCGGCGTGCTCGCCGAATAGGGCGAGAACACCGAGGTCAATCCTGGCGTGCGGCGCGCGGCGCCCACAAGCTCGTCGGTTGCCGCGGCGAGCAATTCCGGTCCCCGGCCCTGCCGATCCTGGATTCGCATCGTGAAGCCGCCGCCGGTACCGATACCGGGAATCGCGGGCGGCGGAATCACGATGATGAAAGCGCCCTCGATCACGCTGAGCCGCTTGCGCAGATCGTTCGTGATCATGGTCACCGTCAGACCTTTCTTGAGGCGAACCTCCGGTTCGTCGAACACCGGGAACAGCGCCGCCGCGTTGCCGGATTGGGTTCGCGTTGCGCCGGAAAGACCGGCGAATGCCGCCACGCGAACGATGCCCGGCGTGTCAAGCGCGATGCGTTCGATTTCGCGAACGACCTCGGTGGTGCGCGCCAGCGAGGCGGCGCCCGGCAATTGCGCCGAGACAATGATATAGCCGCGGTCCTGCGCCGGAATGAATCCTTGCGGCGTCGTTGCCAGAAGCCAGCCCGCGCTGCCGATCAGCACGACATAGATCAGCAGCATGATCCTGGAGTGGCGGATCACGAAGGCCGCGGCGCTGCCGTAGCTGTGCGACATCCAGTCGAAACCGCGATTGAAATATCCGATGAAGGCTTCCCAGCCGCGCGCGATGATGTTCCAGCGCGCCGGAGCGCGCTTCTCCTCATGCGCGACCAGGATCTGCGACGCCAGCGCCGGCGACAGCGTCAGCGAGCAGAAACACGAGATTGCGGTCGCCACCGCAATCGTGATGGCGAACTGCTGAAAGAACTGTCCGGAAATGCCGCCGAGGAACGCGGTGGGCACGAACACCGCGCACAACACCAGCGCAATCGATACCAGTGCGCCGCCGACTTCTTCCATGGTGCGAAGCGCCGCGTCGCGCTTGTTCAGGCCGTCGCGCAGATGCCGTTCGACATTCTCCACCACCACGATGGCGTCATCGACCACGATGCCGACCGCAAGCACGAGCCCGAACAAAGTGAGGTTGTTGATGGCAAAACCGAGCGCCGCCATCGCCGCGAAGGTGCCGACGAGAGAAACCGGGATCGCGATGATCGGAATGATCGCCGGGCGCCATCCTTGCAGGAATACCAGAACCACGATCACGACGAGGACCATCGCCTCATAGATCGTCTTGATCAATTCGCTGACCGACTGCGCGATGAACTCGGTCGGGTTGTAGCCGATGTTGTAATCGAGCCCTTTCGGAAAATTCGCCTTCAGCCTCGCCATCTCGTTTGAGATATTCTTGGCTGTCGCCAGCGCGTTCGAACCGGGGCGTTGCGTCACCAGCATCGCAACTGCCGTTTTACGCAGAAGGAAGCTGTTGGTGGTGTAATCGAGCGCACCGAGCTCGATCCGCGCCACGTCGCGCAGGCGCACGGTGCGGCCGTCGCTGCCGGCCTTGACCAGAATGTCCTCGAATTGGCGGATATCCTTCAACCGCCCGGTAAAGGTCAGATTGGGCTGGAAGGCGCGGTCGGCGATCGGCGGCCCGGCGAGCTGGCCGCCGGCGATCTGCAGGTTTTGCGAGCGGATGGCAGCGAGCACGTCGCCGGCCGTCAGACCTAGATTGCCGATCTTTTCGGGATCGAGCCAGAGCCGCATCGAATAGTCGCGCGCGCCGAAGATCTGGATATCGCCAATGCCGTCAAGCCGAAGCAGCTGATCGCGCACCTGAAGCAGCGCATAGTTGCTGATGTAGAGTTGATCAAAGGTGTCGTCGGGCGACAACATGAAAACGACCATCAAGATGTCGGGACTGTTCTTGCGCGTCACCACGCCGTTGCGCTGGACTTCCTCCGGCAGTTGCGGGGTTGCAATCGCGACGCGGTTCTGGACCAGCACCTGTGCCTTGTCGAGATCGGTGCCGAGCTTGAACGTGACGGTGATCGTGAGCTGCCCGTTCGAGGTCGCCTGGCTGTAGAGATAGAGCATGTCCTCGACGCCATTGATCTGTTGCTCGATCGGCGCGGCAACGGTGTCGGACACGATTTGCGCCGAAGCGCCGGGATATTGCGTGGTGACCACGACAGTCGGCGGCACGACTTGCGGATATTCTGCGACCGGCAGCGTCGTGTAGGCGATCGCGCCGACGATCAGCAGCACGATCGAGAGCACCATCGCCAGGATCGGCCGGTTGACGGAAAGTGCCCCGAGATTCATGTCTAGAGCTCCGATTCCGAAGTTCGCACGATATTGCGGCAACCTCTGATGCGAACTTCGGAATCAAAGGAGCTCTAGCAACTTATTGTTTTCTAGGGCGGCTTTGAATTTCGAAGTTCCTATGATGAATTTGCAGCGAAACGGATAGGAACTTCAAATTCGCCGCACTAGCCACCCGCGGGCTTGGCCTCGTGCGGGGTCACCTTGGCGCCGACCCGCGCGCGTTGCAGCCCGTCGATCACCACGCGGTCCTCGGGCTTGAGGCCGTCACGTACCACGCGTAAACCCTCGTCCAGCGGCCCAAGCGTGACCGGCCTGGCCTCGACGGAGTTGTCGTCCTTGACCACGAAAACGATCTTGCGGGCCTGGTCGGTGGCGATGGCACTGTCCGGAACGAGAAGCGCCTCGTACGGCGCGCTCGCGATCAGACGAACCCGGCCGAACTGCCCCGGCAGGATCGAGAGATCCGTGTTGGGGATCACGGCGCGGCCGCGCAGCGTACCTGTGGACACGTCGAGCTGGTTGTCGAGAAAATTGACCGTGCCTTTGTGGGACGGCTTGGTTTCGCCCGTCAGCGCGACCTCGACCGGGTTGGGGGTATCGCGCGAGCTCGGACGCTTACCCTCGAACCAGAGCTTGTTGTATTTGAGGTAGGTCGCCTCATCGATATCGAAGTAGATGTAGATCGGATCGAGGGTGACGATCGAGGTCAGGATGGTCGAGTTGCCCTCGCTGCCCTGCACGAGGTTGCCCACATCGACGAGGTTGCGGCTCACCCGGCCGCTGATCGGCGCCGTGACATGGGTGAACTCGACATTGAGCTGGGCAGCCTTGAGCACACCTTCGGCCTGGGTCTCGGCGGCGCGCGCTGCCTGCAAGGCCTGGCGCCGCTGGTCGACGATGTTCTCCGCCACATTCTGTGATTGCTGCAGCGTCAGCGCGCGATCCAGTTCCCGCTTGGCGAGCTCGACCTTGGCGCGCGCATCGGAGAGCTGGCCGTCGGCCTGGGTGGCAATGGCTTCGAACGGGCGGGAATCGATCAGGTACAAGAGATCGCCAGCCTTGACGAAGGCGCCATCGCGGTATTCGACCGCATTGATGAAGCCACCGACGCGGGGACGAACCTGAACCTGCTGGACAGCATCAAACCGCCCGGTGAATTCGTCCCAGTCCGTGACCGTTCGTTTGGCGGGCTGCGCCACGGTGACGGGCGGAGCCGGCGGGGCGGCCGCGGCCTGCGGCGCCTGCTTTTCCTCACAGCCACCGAGCAGCGCCGCGAGCACGATGAGGACGGGAGAAAGTCTTACTGGCGAATGGCGATCGGCTATCCGCGCCGAATGCATCGATTGGTCAGTCGCGCTCAAATCGCCCTCCTCTCAATGACGGCCGCGGTCGATCGAGGTAATCCAGATTTACGACAGGACCACGAAGAGATCGTCCAACAGTCTGTTCAGGCTTCAACCAGGATCAAGCGAAATCTCTTTTTTCGAGTAGGGAACAGCCGGCTTTGCCAAGACGGCCGGCGCGCCTTTGATGATGCCGAAACTGTCCCTGGTTCTGCGATGGCCTCGCTTCGTCGGACGAAGTATCCGGCGATCGCTGCCCCGATGCGTGACTACTTTGCCGGGAGATCACGGGACAACTGGCCGATTGTCCGGGGTGACAACCAACTTCACGTCGCAACAGCCAAAGGTTGAGGTCTTGAGGTTGAGGTCTCGGCCGACCGCGATCGAGGAAATGACCAAGCGGCCGGGAATGCCACGCAAGGATGTGGATTGCGGCTGCATGTCGCTTGATTGCGCAATCGCCCTTTGATGAGATGTTGGAGGGCTGAGGTGCGACCATGATGTGGAAAAGGGAACGCGACCTTCTGATTGCGCAGACCATGGCGTTTGTGCAGTCGGTAACCGGCAAGCCGCCGGGTGGCGAAACTTCCCTTGAAACACGCCTGCCATCCGCATCGCCGGACGAGGCCCCCGGCCGTCCCGCCGATGTCCTGCCTGCGCGCCTCTCCGCGATCAGCCAGAGCGACCTGCGCGATGAGATCCACCGCAGGGTCGCCGCCTTCCGCGCCCGGCAGCAGGTTTTTGCCCGCGACCGCAATGAATATTGCGAGGCGATGATGGCGAAGGCCAGGGCCTCGAGCGCGCGGACCGTCAAACTCCGTGATCATCAGCCGCCCGAGGACTGATCGCAGGCCCCCGGCGCTGCCGAGGGTCGGAAAATCGCTTGCATGCCGCGATTTTTGCAGCGCAAAATTAGATCGCCTTAAATCGGATCGCCCTGGATCATCACACCAGGCGAAACTAATGGGAGCAGGACGATGACAGGACTTAACCGACGGGGTCTGCTGGGAGCGGGCTCAGCCATGCTGGCATTCGCGGCATTGGGCGATAAGAAGGCCTTGGCGGCCGGGTCGCCGGGATTGACAACCCACGTGCTCGATACGGCGAACGGAAAACCCGGCGAAGGCATCAAGATTGAATTCAGCGTCCTCGAAGGCGACACCTACAAGCTGCTCGCGACCGTGACCACCAATGCGGATGGCCGCAACGCCCAGCCGCTGCTGACGCCGGAAAACATGAAGGCCGGCAAGTATCAGCTGGTGTTCTATGTCGGCGAGTACTTCACCAAGCTGGGCACCCAATTGCCCAACCCGCCCTTCCTGGAAAAGGCCATCATCCAGTTCGGCATGGCGGACGCCACGGCCCACTATCACGTGCCGATCCTGGTATCGCCCTGGAGCTATACGACTTACCGCGGCAGCTAGAACGCGCTAACCGGGACGCAAGGAGGCTGAACATGATGGGTCATTCCAGGCTGCTTGCGTCCCTGGTTTTCGCGCTCCTGTTCGGGCCCGCGCTCGCCTCGCGCGCGATCGCCGGTCCGGTCGACATGGCGGCCATCAATGCGATGGATCGCGCTGCCTTCGTCGTGAAGTTCGGCGCCATCTTCGAGAAATCGCCATGGGTCGCCGAGGAAGCCTGGGAGAGGCGGCCGTTCGCCAGCCTCGACGACATGCATGCCGCGATGGTGGCCGTGGTGAAAAACGCCCCAGCCAGCAAGGAGCTTGCTTTGTTGCAGGCTCATCCTGATCTCGCCGGCAAGGAAGCCCAGGCCGGCACCATGACGGCCTCTTCCGTCTCCGAGCAGGCGAGCGCCGGGCTCAACTCGTTGTCACAAGCGGAGTTCGCCGAACTGACGCACCTCAACAATGCCTACAAGGCAAAGTTCGGATTTCCGTTCATCATCGCCGTGCGGATGCATACCAAGGAAGGCATCTTCTCCGAATTCAAGCGGCGTCTGCAGAACGACACGCAAACCGAGTTCGCCAACGATTTGCAGAACGTCTACATCATCACGCGGCTGCGGCTGAACAAACTGCTCGACGCGGGCTGAACGTCTCGCCTGAGGCCGTCACCACCAATGGCTCACAGCGCCCTGCGCTTCGCCGGCGACATTTTCCGCATTTGCCGCCCGCTGAAATCCGTCGCGCGCCTGCAAGCGCTGCCAGTAGGCCGCGACGGCCGGACCAAAGTCGCGGGCGAGACCGATGCGATCGGCAAGCAGCAGCGCATAGCCGACGGAAATGTCGGCAACGGTAAACCTGCCGGCGCACAGCGTCTCGTTATCGAGAACCGCAGCTTCGACCGCGCGCAACCTGCCAAAAAACCATTTTGTGTAGTCGGTTGCGACCTGCGGGCTGCGCCTTGCCTCCGGCTCGAGCTTGCCATAGCGCAGCACCAGCGCTTGCGGAAAAGTCAGCGTCGCTTCGCCGAAGTGCAGCCAGTTGAGATAGGCGCCATAGCAGGCTTCATCGACGTCGACCGCGAGCGGTGTCGGCCCGTAGCGCGTGGCCAGATATTGAAGCACGGCGGCCGATTCCGTCATCCGCGTTTCGCCATCGATCAGCAGCGGAATCGTGCCGAGCGGATTGAGCGCCAGATAATCCTTGGCCAAGGCACGCGGCGGAAACGGCAGCATCTTGAGTTCGTAAGAAAGTCCAAGCTCTTCCAGCGCCCAGAGCGGACGAAACGACCGCGCCGCCGTGCAGTGATAGAGCGTGATCACGCCGCACCGTCCTTCTCCGGCTCGCCCTGAAAAAACAGGGCGTACGGTTCTTCTGTCGTGCGCCGCAATTGCTCGCGATAGAGCGCGTAGTTGTCGTCGGCTGGTGAAATACGTCCGACGGTCGGCTTCGGAATCGTCCTGATCGGCAACAATGCGATCGGTGCCGCAACCGGCGTCAACAGCGCGCCGCGGCCGGCCAATAGCGTGGTGCTGATTCCATACATCTCGCCCGTGATCCTCGGACGCGATACCGTGATCAGGCGATGCTGACCGTGCCGGTTGGTCACAAGATAGACGTGGCCGGACTGGTTCGGCACGGCGACTTCGCCGAATTGGGAATAGTCCGCATCCAACCGCTCGCCCTCGCGAAAGACGAGGCAAGAGGCGACGGGATCCCAGCTAATATCGGTGTGGTAGGCGTAGATCACGCCCTTGGCCCCGAATGACGGTCTCAATGTGATGTAAATCCCTTCGAGCCAGGCCACCGAGCGCCGCGAATAGGCGCCAAGTTCGTCCGGTGAAACGTCGCCATTGACCGCCGATGCCGGCGCGGCCTCGAGCCCCTTGCGTAGCGAGACACCGAGCGCTTCTTCCAGACGCACCGTGGTCGCCAGCGTAAACGGCCGCCGGCCGCCCAACACCTTCTCCAGGGTCGAAAGGCTGAGCTTGGCCTGTTCGGCCAGCGTCTGCCGGGAAATCCGGCGACGCGCGATCTCTTCGCGGATCATATCGGCCACTTGGCGGCTCTGCTCCGGCGAAAGCTGCTTGTCCGGTATCGGCATCCTGTCCCCCTCCCGTGCCGACCATTCTAGCAGACGCACATTCCCTCACAAAACCGCACAGAGCCGCCGCCGCGAGGCTGGACAACGGCGGGCGGCCAAACATTGCCGATCATTCTGCTCGCTCCAAATCACGCCGCCTCGCAGAAATGAGGCACGGCAAAATGCCGTCGGGAGCAAGCCAATGACGACGTCAGATGTAAATGAAGCGGACGACAGCTCGACCCAGCCGAGCCTCGTCCAATCAGCCCTGTCGGGCATGACCAAACTCATCCTGTTTTTGCTGATCCAGGGCCTTGCCATACTCCTGGTCGGGATCGTGGCGCTGTTTTTAACCTTCGAGGCGGCATGGTCGGCCGAGGGGGCATTCCTCAAGCCCGCCGATGCCCGCTCGGGCTCTCTGCTCCTGAAGACGGAGGATGGCTATGCCGAAGCCATACGGCTCGGCATCGACGTCGACCTCACCGTGTCGGGCCCGACGATCCGCGCCCGCATCACCCAAATCTTCAAGAACCCGACGTCCGACTGGGTCGAGGCGACCTACGTCTACCCGCTGCCTTCGGGAGGCGCCGTCGACACGCTCAAGATGGTGGTCGGGGACCGCGTTGTGGTGGGCGAAATCAAGGAACGCCAGCAGGCGCGTCAGATCTACGAGCAGGCCCAGCGCAGCGGACAAAAGGCCGCCCTGACCGAACAAGAGCGGCCGAACATTTTCACCAACTCCGTCGCCAATATCGGCCCCGGCGAGACGATCCTGGTGCAGATCGAATATCAGGAGCCGGTGCAACAGTCCGGCAACGAATTTTCGCTGCGCGTTCCGATGGTGGTCGGCCCGCGTTATAATCCGCGACCTCTGGTGCAAAGCGTCGATCTGCGGCCCGGCAACAATGGCTGGGGCACCACGTCGACCGATCCGGTGCCGGACCGCGACCGCATTTCGCCGCCGGTTCTCGATCCGGCAACCAACGGTCCGGTCAACCCGACCGCCATCACCGTTCGCCTGCAGGCCGGCTTCCCGCTTGGCGAGGTGAAGTCGCATCATCACCAGGTCAAGATCGAAAGCCCTGACGCTTCGACGCGGGTCATCAAGCTTGCCGGCGGCGTCGTGCCTGCGGATCGCGACTTCGAGCTGAGCTGGAAGGCCGCGGCGGAAACCGTGCCATCGGTCGGACTGTTTCGCGAGCATGTCGGCGACGCCGATTATCTGCTGGGCTTTGTCACGCCGCCCTCGACCGAGCCGTCCGAGCAGAAGGCGTTGCCCCGAAACGTGGTGCTCGTGATCGACAATTCCGGCTCGATGGGCGGCACCTCGATCATCCAGGCCAAAGCCAGCCTGATTTATGCGCTCGGCCGCCTGCAGCCGAGCGATCGCTTCAACGTGATCCGCTTTGACGACACCATGGATGTGCTGTTCCCGGATTCGGTCCCGGCCGACAAGGAGCATCTCGGCCGCGCCCTCTCCTTCGTCGGCGCCTTGCAGGCCAGGGGCGGCACCGAGATGGTGCCCGCGATGCGCGCGGCCCTGACCGACCGCGCTGCCGACGATATGGACCGCCTTCGGCAAGTCGTGTTCCTGACCGATGGCGCCATCGGAAACGAGCAGCAACTGTTCGACACCATCATCGCGATGCGCGGCCGGTCGCGCGTGTTCATGGTCGGCATCGGCTCGGCGCCGAACACCTATTTGATGACGCGCGCCGCCGAGCTCGGGCGCGGCACCTTCACCCATATCGGCTCGGCCGAGCAGGTCGAAGAGCGCATGCGCGGCTTGTTCGCCAAGCTGGAGAATCCGGCGGTGACCGGGCTCTCGGCAAAATTCTCCGAGGCCAAAGCCGACCTGACGCCGGCCGCGCTTCCGGACCTCTATCGCGGCGAACCGCTCGTGCTGGCGGCAAAACTCGACAAGCTTGCGGGCTCGGTCGAGATCAAGGGCCGCATCGGCGAACGGCCGTGGGTCGTGAAATTGCCACTCGCGAACGCCGCCGAAGGCAAGGGTCTGTCGAAGCTTTGGGCGCGGCGCAAGATCAGCGATGCTGAAGTTGCGCGCACGGCGCGGCAAATTGCACCTGAAGATGCTGACAAGACCATTCTTGCGCTCGCGCTCGAGCATCAGCTTGTGACGCGGCTGACCAGCCTGGTTGCGGTCGACAAGACCCCGAGCCGCCCCGACGGGGAAAGATTGAAGCTTGCCGAGCTACCGATCAATCTTCCGGCCGGTTGGGATTTCGAAAAAGTGTTCGGCGAACGACCGAAGCTGCTGTCGCCACCGATGGACCGGCACCCTGGCCCCAACGATCCGCATTTGCTGCCGATCTCCGCCAAGCGCTCGCTGATCCCGGCTCCGGCGAGCGCAACCGCGATCGCGCTGCCGAAGACCGCAACCGACGCCGAGCTAAAGATGATCGCAGGCGCGATACTTTTGATGCTCGGCTTGATCGCTCTCATGTTCACCCGGCGCTGGAGATTAGCTCACTGACGCCGAATGACAGGAGGGGTTGCCCCACCTCCTCCTCGAAGGCGCGCGGCTTCTTCCCCCGGAGGCCGCGCGCATCCTCCTTCTGCAACGGAAATGATCCGATGATCCGCATCGCCAGCCCGTTGGTTCTGCTGACTGCCGGGCTCCTGCTGTTCGGTCAGGGCGCCTACATTCACGTCAAGGCCGTAATTGCGCAAATTCTGCTGCGGCACGCCTTTGCGCAAACGGTTGCCACGGGTCATGACGTGAAGCCCTGGTCATGGGCGGACACCTGGCCAATCGCCCGCATCGAGATCAAGCGCCTGCATGCCGACACCATCGTGCTCGCCGGCAGCAGCGGGCAGGCGCTGGCGTTCGGCCCGGGCCATGTCGAACTGACGCCCGATGCGGGCGAGCGCGGGGTCGCAGTCTATTCCGCGCATCGCGACACCCATTTTCGCTTTCTCAAAGATGTCATCGCCGGAGATCAGATCGATGTGACGCGAAAAGACGGCCAGACCTTTCATTATCGCGCCGACGGCTCGTCGGTGGTTCGCTTCGATGCTTCCGGCATCGATCCCTTCAGCAACAACTATGAACTAGTACTGACGACCTGCTGGCCGTTTGACGCCATCACATCCGGGCCGGACCGCTATGTTCTGCATGCGACGATGCTTCGTCCCACCCAGACCAGCTCAGACGCGCAACTGCCCTGAACCAAGCGGCATCGGACGTGATCCGATGTCGGCTAGACGCCCTTGCCGAGGCGAAAAAGCGCAATATTTGAACTGGGAGCCGAGTAACGGCCGCAATCGTCCACCATGGGCTCCCAAGTGCATTATCTGCCGCTCACCCCCGCACTGTTCTCCATCCTGGTGTTCCTGTTCGTCGGGCTGATCATTTTGATTCAGCTCCGCATTCTCAGATACGCCTATATGAAGCTCGGCGTCGGCCCGGGAGCGGCGCTGCTATTGTTGTTCGGGTCGCTGATCGGCAGCTATTTCAACATCCCGATCACAATCCTGCCGGGGCAGCTGGTGCGATCCGGCGAAGTCGTCGATTTCTTCGGCATGCAATATGTCGTGCCGCTGGTCCAGCAATGGCCCGGCACGGTGCTTGCGGTCAATGTCGGCGGCGCGGTAATTCCAACATTGATGTCGACCTATCTGGTGCTGCGCTATCAGCTCTGGGTGAAGGCCACGATCGCCGTCGCCGCGATTGCCGTCATCATCCATGCGATGGCAACGCCCGTGCATGGGCTCGGCATCGCCGTACCCGTCTTTGCACCCGTCGTGGTGACCGCCATCCTCGCATTCCTGTTGTCGCGGGAATATGCCGCGCCGCTCGCCTATATCGGCGGCTCGATGGGAACGTTGATCGGCGCAGATCTTTCCAATCTCGACAAGATCAGCGGCCTTGGCGCGCCGGTGGCCTCGATCGGCGGTGCGGGGACGTTTGACGGCATCTTTTTGACCGGAATTCTGGCGGTGCTGCTGGCCGGCATCGTCTCCCCCTCGCGGCCAAAGCCCGCCTGGTAGCAAGGACGGCCATTGACGGCGTGACCGTTCTCAACGACGTTGCGGCCGGCATCACCGGCCCAATTGCCGATAATAACAGTAGGGGGAATCCGATGCGAAAGGCCTTTGCCGCGCTGGCAATCATGGGCATCGCTGCAAGCGCAAACGCACAGGCTCAATCCCCGGCGCCCGCTCCATCGTCTGCCGCATCATTCCCCGCCTGGGCGTATCCATGGGCTCCAGACTTCAAGGTTGCGCCCGCCGATGACGTGCCGCGGCATGTGCCTGACAGTACCCAGAGCTTCACCATCGCGCAGGAGCGCAACCTGTTCTTCGTGCCCGACTGGCATCCGGAAGATCACCCGCCGATGCCGGACGTGGTGGCGCATGGGCGAATGCCCGATGTGCGTGCCTGTGGTTCGTGTCATCGCGCCGAAGGCACCGGCGGGCCGGAAAACGCCAGCCTCGCCGGCCTTCCCGCCTCCTACATCGTTCAGCAGATCGAGGATTACAAAAGCGGCGCGCGAAAATTCGCAGGTCCCCAGCGCAGCCCAAGCGTCGTGATGACGGCCATTGCCAAGGCCAGCAACGAGGACGAGATCAAGACCGCAGCGGCTTATTTTTCCGTGCTCAAGCCCAAGGCCAATATCAAGGTGATCGAGACCGACACCGTTCCGGCCACGCAAATTGCGCGCGTATTTTACATGCAGGTGAAGGACGGCGGCACCGAGCCGATCGGAGAACGCATCATCGAAACGCCTGTCGATGCCGTGCAGTTCGAACATCGCGATACCCGCTCGCAGTTCATCGCCTACGTGCCGAACGGCAGCATCGCCAAGGGCGAGGCATTGGCGACGACCGGCGGCGCCGGCGTCACCACGCCCTGCATCACCTGCCATGGCCCCGACCTCAAGGGCGTTGCGCCGATTCCCGGCATCGCCGGCCGCTCCCCGAGCTATCTCGTCCGCCAGCTCTATGATTTCCAGCAGCACGCACGGATGGGAAGCGCCGGCGCCCAGATGCTGCCGGTGGTCGAAAAACTGTCGCACGACGACATGATCGCGCTGGCTGCCTATGCGGCGTCGTTGATGCCTTAGCCGAACGAGGTCGTCGAGGCGACCCCGCGGCCCTTTCGCCGCGCCAGCTTTGCCCATAAGATCGGCAAAACACGGCACATTTGGATCGCTTGATCAGCCACGGAATCGATTCCACCGATGAAGATGCGCTCCGGCAATCTCATGATCGGCACCACGACGCTGGCGATTGTGGCGATCGGGTTTTTCGGCTTTTTGGGCGTGAAGAAAATCCGGGCCATCTCGCAAGAGAGCCGGATGCGCATCGTATTCGAAGGCGGTTCGGCAAGCGGTCTGCGCCGGGGCGGCAGCGTCAACTTCGATGGCGTTCAGATCGGCGAGATTCTCTCGCTCAAGCTCGACAACCCGCGCAAGGTCGTCGCCGAAGTCAGGGTCGACAAGAACGCGCCGATCCGCCGGGACACCGTGGTCGGGCTCGAGTTTCAGGGTTTGACCGGAATTGCAGCGATCTCGCTGATCGGCGGCGAGTCATCGGAGGCGCCTGCGCCATCCGAGATGGACGGCATTCCGACGCTGACGGCCGACTTGAGCGAAATCCAGTCGATCCGCGACACGTTGCATAGTGTCGACCGGATCCTCGTCGGCAATCAATCGACCATCAAGGACGGGCTATTGAGCTTCGAAACCTATACGGCCTCGCTGGCGAGCCGGGGCGAGGCGATCGACCAGGCGATCGCCAAAGCCAACGAGGCGTTTGCGGGCTTCGACCGCGCAATCGCCCGGATCGACGGTGTGCTGCCCGGCTTTGCCGACGGCAAGGCCGAGGAACTGTTCGAGAAGATGCAAACCATCCGCGAATTTGCAGAGACTTTTAACAAGAAGTCCGCGGTCGTGATGGAAGAAGCGCGCCGAACGCTTCTCGATATCAGCGAAGGCGCCAACAAGGTCACGCTCAAGATCGACCCGCAGGCCGTCTCTACGGCCCCGCGCCCGCCCCGGCGCCAAAACCCGCAGCGCTAACCAGGTCCGTTCCGGGTCGCCGAGTTCCCGCCGGGAACAGGAACATTGTCCTGCGGCGAGCCTTCAAAAATTTTCTTGAGATCGTTTGGAACGATTCGCACGCTGCCGAATTGTTTTACTCGGCTCGGGTCGTTCGATCTATCGCATTGTAATAACTTATGTATTTCACTTGCTTTGCGGTAACCTGCGCGATTTGATCGAGCCAAGGTCGACTCGCATGCGCATTGGCAGCAGCGCCTCGTTCGCTTCTCAAGGGGGACTTTTTTATGAGTGAAGTTGGTTCGGTCAATCCGTCCCCCAGCCGCCGCACCAAGCCCTACAGCAACGGAAAGCCGGACCCCTCGCAGGAATTGCTGCAGGCGCTGCAAGCGATGCGCAGCGGCGATTTTTCCGTGCGAATGACCGGCGATCATCTCGGCATCGAAGGCAAGATCGCCGACACCTTCAACGAAATCGTTGCAGCCAATCAGCGAATGGCAGAGCAGCTCGAGCGCGTCGGCCAGGTGGTGGGCCGCGAAGGTAATACGCGACAGCGCGTCCGCTTCGGTCTCGCCAGCGGCTCCTGGGCCGACATGGAAAATTCGGTCAACACGCTGATCGACGACCTGCTGTGGCCGACGCGCGAGGTGACGCGCGCCGTTGCCGCCGTGGCGCAAGGCGACCTGCTGCAAACCGTGAAACTCGACGTCGACGGCCGCCCGCTCGGCGGCGAATTTTTGCAGTCGGCGACGATCGTCAACACCATGATCAAGCAGCTTTCGGTGTTCACCTCCGAGGTGACGCGCGTGGCGCGCGAAGTCGGCACCGAAGGCAAGCTCGGCGGCCAGGCGCAAGTGCCGGAAGTGACCGGCGTGTGGAAAGACCTGACCGAGAGCGTCAACTCGATGGCCAACAACCTGACCGGCCAGGTCCGCAATATCGCCGAGGTCACGATCGCGGTCGCCAACGGCGACTTGTCGAAAAAGATCACCGTGGACGTGCGCGGCGAAATCCTTCAGCTCAAGGAAGCCATCAACACAATGGTCGACCAGCTGCGTTCGTTCGCGTCCGAAGTGACGCGCGTGGCGCGCGAGGTCGGCACCGACGGCAAGCTCGGCGGCCAGGCCATCGTGCCCGGCGTCGCCGGCACCTGGAAAGACCTGACCGATTCCGTGAACGCGATGTGCGGCAACCTGACCGCCCAGGTCCGCAACATCGCCAACGTCACCACGGCGGTCGCGCGCGGCGACTTGTCGCGCAAGATTACGGTCGACGTGCGCGGCGAAATTCTCGAGCTGAAGGACACCATCAACACCATGGTGGACCAGCTCAACTCGTTTGCCTCGGAAGTGACGCGCGTGGCGCGCGAGGTCGGCACCGAAGGCAAGCTCGGCGGCCAAGCCCAGGTGCCGGGCGTCGCCGGCACCTGGAAGGACCTCACCGACAACGTCAATTTCATGGCCTCGAACCTCACAGCCCAGGTCCGCAACATCGCCGATGTCGCCACCGCCATCGCCGGCGGCGACCTCTCCAAGAAGATCACGGTGAACGTGTCGGGCGAAATCCTTCAGCTGAAGGAAACGCTGAATACCATGGTGGACCAGCTCAACGCCTTCGCCGGCGAAGTGACGCGCGTGGCGCGCGAGGTCGGCACCGAAGGTCGCCTCGGCGGTCAGGCCAACGTGCTCGGCGTCGCCGGCACCTGGAAGGACCTCACCGAAAGCGTCAACTCGATGGCGGGCAACCTGACCGCCCAGGTCCGCAACATCGCCGAAGTGACGACCGCCGTCGCCAACGGCGACTTGTCGAAAAAGATCACGGTCGACGTGCGCGGCGAGATTCTCGAGCTGAAGGACACCATCAACACCATGGTGGACCAGCTCAACGCCTTCGCCGGCGAAGTGACGCGCGTGGCGCGCGAGGTCGGCACAGAAGGCAAACTCGGCGGCCAGGCCAATGTGCGCGGCGTCGCCGGCACCTGGAAGGATTTGACCGACAGCGTCAACTCGATGGCCTCAAACCTCACCGGCCAGGTCCGCAACATCGCCGAAGTCGCCACGGCCGTGGCCAAGGGCGACCTGTCGAAGAAGATCACCGTGAACGTGTCGGGCGAAATCCTTCAGCTCAAGGAAACGCTCAACACCATGGTGGACCAGCTCAACGCTTTCGCCTCGGAAGTGACACGCGTGGCGCGCGAAGTCGGCACCGACGGCAAGCTAGGCGGCCAGGCGCAGGTGACCGGTGTCGCCGGCACCTGGAAGGACCTCACCGACAGCGTCAACTCGATGGCCGGCAACTTGACCGCGCAGGTCCGCAACATCGCCGAGGTCGCGACCGCGATCGCCGGCGGCGACCTGTCGCGCAAGATCACCGTGGACGTGCGCGGCGAAATCCTTCAGCTCAAGGAAACGCTGAACACGATGGTCGACCAGCTCAACCGCTTCGCGGGCGAAGTGACGCGCGTGGCGCGCGAGGTCGGCACCGAAGGTCGTCTCGGTGGTCAGGCCAACGTGCCCGGCGTCGCCGGCACCTGGAAGGACCTCACCGACAGCGTCAACTCGATGGCAGGCAACCTGACCGCGCAGGTGCGCAACATCGCCGAAGTGACGACCGCCGTGGCGCGTGGCGACCTGTCGCGCAAGATCACCGTGGACGTGAAGGGCGAAATCCTCGAGCTGAAGAACACCATCAACACCATGGTGGACCAGCTCAACGCCTTTGCATCCGAAGTGACGCGCGTGGCGCGCGAGGTCGGCACCGAAGGCAAGCTCGGCGGCCAGGCCGAAGT
>NZ_DASSRP010000170.1:0-31292 GCF_035701725.1 Bradyrhizobium sp. | reverse complement strand
CGCTTCAGTTCGACCACTGCCGCTTGGCATCCCGGCGGCACCGGACCGGCGGTCACGATCAACGCCGCCCGCGCACAGTCGTCTGCCAGACCGTCTGGCCTTAGCGACAGCGCGACAAGGCGGCCATCGATCATCGACGCCACGCAGCCTTCGCCGTCGCAGGAAACGCCCTCACCGAGCGAAGCGTCCGATACATCCCGGCCGTCGGCATCGGCAGCCAGCCACTCTTTGAGCAAGAAGGCATCTTTGGCGGTTTTCATCACATGCAGCCGTCCGTCGCGTCCGCGGACGGCAACGTTGTGCCCGTCGGAGGAAATCAGCACGCTCGGCTGCGGCGTAACGACCCCCCAAATGACCGAGACGGCTAGCAGGGCCAGGCCGGTCCATCGCAACGGCGTTCGCAGGAGGCCGAGCAGCACGATGCCGAGGCTGGAGACGATCAGCGGTCCGGTGCCGAATGCCGTGACGCGGCCGATCGCGCCGGGAAGCGCGGCGACCCATTCGGTGACCACGATCATCCAGTCGATGCCGGCGCCCATCAGCCACCAGAAGAAGCCGTCAAAGCCGAACGGCATCGCCACCAGTCCGAGCATGCCGGCGGGCATGACCACGGCCGAAACCACCGGCATCGCCGCCAGATTGGCGAGCAGGCCATATGGCGTCACCCGATGGAAATGGAAGGCGGCATAGGGCGTCGTGGCAAGGCCGGCGACCAGCGATGCGAGGGCGAGCGTAATCAATTCACGCCCGCCCCATAGCGCGACTTTCGCCGCGGTCGAATTCTCCGGGGTTGCAAACAGTCGGGGCATGCCGATCTGAACCAGCGCGACGAGGCCGAGCGTTGCCGCAAACGACATCTGAAAGCTTGGATGCACCAGGGCCTCGGGCGCCAGCACGAGCACCACGATCGCTGCCAGCGCCAGGGTTCGGAAAGTGACCGCGCGGCGATCCACCATCACGGCGATCAGGACCACGGCTGTCATGTAGAACGAGCGTTGCGTGGCGACTTCGGCGCCCGACAGCAGGAGATAGAATGCGGCCGCCACGAGTGCCGCGGCTGCCGCCCATTTCTTGATTGGAAACGCCACGGTCAGCACGGGAACGAGCGCCAGCAGCGCGCGGATGGCGAAGAAGACCACACCCGCCACCACGGCCATGTGATAGCCGGAAATCGAAAGCACGTGACCGAGCCCGGAGATGAACATCGCATCATTGACCGGCGTCGTGATCGCGTCACGCCGGCCGGTCAGAAGCGCCGTCGCAATCGCGCGCCTGTCACCGTCGAGCGTGGTGCGAATTCGCGCGTCGATGGCATCGCGCAAATCCTGCATGAACGCGGCGTAGCGCAGCGACAGGCTGCCTGCGACCGGCGGCTCGCGCGCCGTGATTGCACCGGTGACGAAACCGGAAGCGCCGATGCCCTGGAAGAACAGGTCGCGGCTGAAATCGTAGCTACCCGGCCTCAAGGGCGCGAGCGGCGGTTGCAGCCGCGCCTTCATTTCGACGAAGCTTCCGACCGCGGGAGCCGCTCCCTTGCGCACAGACAGTCTGACCCGCTCCAGTTTGGTTTGAAGACGCGGCCCATCGATTTGCGCTACCCGCAATACAAAACGGTCGGTGCGTTCGCGAATATCCCGTGCCTCGACAAAACCCGAAAGCGAGACCGAATAGGCCGGTTTCGCCAGCACCTCGTGCGAAAGATGCGCGGTTCGCCAGGTTGCCGTGGCAAAACCCGCCGCCGCGCTCGCGACCATGACGCCAAGCACAAACAATCTCGAGCGGCGAAGCAGGAATGCGGCGGCGCCCAATGCCAGCGCCGTGACCACCGTGACGGAGAGCACCGGCTCGTGATCGGCAGCAAAATAGAACGCGATGCCGGTTCCAAACGCCACGGGAACCCAGGGCAACAGTCGTCCGGGCCCGGCCTCGGCGCGCACCCATTCGCGTAGTTTTTCAAGTGCACCGGACCAGACGCCAAAACCGGCCGAAAAACCGCCGGTCTGGGCCGCGCTTCGCGGCGGCCAAGTTTCGGCGATCCCCTGCGCACGGCCGGGCGACCTGCCCCGCTCCGCCATCCCGCCAACCCCAAGATTACCTCACCTGCCCCGATGCTACCTCTGGCGGTAATCGAGCAAAAGGCGAACGGATGCGGAATTCGCCAGAAAGCCGCAATTGTCGTGGAGAGCCGGCTTTCGTCGCCGCTCGAGGCGCCACCAACCAGGATAACCCCCCGTGACAGGCCCGGAATTGAAACAACTGCGTCAGGATCTCGGTGAAGCCATCGGCCGGCCGCTCTCGGCCGCAGACATGGCCAAACTATGCGGCCTCGATCCAAAGGAAGGCGCCGACACGATCCGCCGCTGGGAGGTTACCGGGCCAAGCGGACCAGCCGACAAGCTGCTGGGCATCTTCGCGATGGCCAGCGAACGTTATCCGATCCTGGACAATTTCAACATCTTCGATCGCTGGGACGTGAACGAGAAGGAACGCCCGGCCCGAAAGGCCGCGTTCCGCGAAAGAATGTGCAACGAGATACGCCAGCGCTTGGCCTGAAGCCGACTTTCGCGGCGCTGCCGTCCGTTCGTCTTATCCACAATTGCGTGGCGACCAAAACCGCTCCTGCGCCTTTATCAACTTGCGATGGTCTCCGTTCGCTACGAAAGATACCTTGCAGTTCAATCGGTCCGATCGGTGGTGGCAATAAGTGGCCCAAACGGTGCGTATGACTGCGATCGTTATCGCAAACTGCTCGCAGAAGCGAACGACGAACCCAAGCGCCTCGCGCTGATCAAGCTGCTGATCGACGAGAAAGCCAAAGACCGGCTGGCCCAGCACAGGCTCCAGACCCGGATATCGGGTCTGGACGGTTCCAAGGCGTCCCTGCGCTAACCTTTGGCCACTTCCTTTGCGAAGGTATCGCGCAGTCCGATGGTGCGGTTGAACACCGGGCGCTCTGCGGTCGAATCCTTGTCGCGAACGAAATAGCCCTGCCGCTCGAACTGCATCGCCTCTGCCGAATTCGACGTGGCGACCTCAGGCTCGATCCGCGCATCCTTCAGGACCTCGAGCGACTGCGGATTGAGGTCGGCGGCGAAATTCGCCGCATCGGGGCTCGGATTGGTGAACAGCGGATTATAGAGACGGATTTCCGCCGGCTTGGAGCGCGCCGCCGAGAGCCAGTGCATGGTCGCCTTGACCTTGCGCCCGTCCGGGGCGTTGCCGCCGCGGGTCGCCGGATCGTAGGTGCATCGTAGTTCGACGATTTCGCCGGCTGCATTCTTCACCGCCTCGCGGCAGGTGATGAAATAGGCATAGCGCAACCGCACTTCGTTGCCGGGCGACAGGCGGAAAAACTTCTTCGGCGGATTCTCCATAAAGTCGTCGCGCTCGATATAGAGCTCGCGGCCGAACGCAACGCGGCGCGTGCCCGCATTCGGATCGTCGGGGTGGTTGACGGCTTCGATTTCCTCGATCTGCCCTTCGGGATAGTTCTCGATCACGACCTTGAGCGGCCGCAACACCGCCATCCGCCGCTGCGCGGTCCGGTTCAATTCCTCGCGGATGCAAAACTCGAGCATGCCGACGTCGACCACGCTGTTGGCCTTGGCAACCCCGATGCGCTTGATGAACTCGCGGATCGCCGCCGGTGGCACCCCGCGCCGCTTGAGCCCGGCGATGGTCGGCATGCGCGGATCGTCCCAGCCCGCGACATGCCCGCCGCGCACCAGTTCCGTCAGCACGCGCTTGGACAGCAGCGTGTAGGTCAGGTTGAGGCGCGCGAACTCGTACTGATGCGGCTTGGACGGAACGGGCAGCTTGTCGAGCAGCCACTCATAGAGCGGGCGATGATCCTCGAACTCCAGCGTGCAGATCGAATGGGTGATGCCCTCGATCGCGTCCGACTGGCCGTGAGCGTAGTCGTAGCTCGGATAGATCGACCATTTGTCGCCGGTGCGCGGATGATGGGCGTGCAGGATGCGATAGAGCACGGGATCGCGCAGGTTGATATTGCCCGACGCCATATCGATCTTGGCGCGCAGCACGCGGGCCCCGTTCGGAAATTCTCCGGCCTTCATGCGGCGGAACAGGTCGAGATTTTCCTCAACCGAACGGTCGCGGAACGGGCTGTTTTTCCCGGGCTCGGTGAGCGTGCCGCGCGCGTGCCTGATCTCTTCCTGCGACTGATCGTCGACATAGGCAAGGCCGGCGCGGATCAGGCCTTCGGCCCAGTCGTAGAGCTTCTCGAAATAGTCGGAGGCGAAAAAGAGATTCTTGCCCCAATCATATCCAAGCCATTTGACGTCGGCCTGAATCGAATCGATGAACTCCTGCTCTTCCTTGGTCGGATTGGTATCGTCGAACCGCAGATGGCACTTTCCGCCGAACTCCTGCGCGATGCCGAAGTTAAGACCGATGGACTTGGCATGTCCGATATGCAGGTAGCCGTTCGGTTCCGGAGGAAACCGCGTCACGATCTGGCTATGCCTTTTGGCATCGAGATCGGCCTGGACGATGTCGCGGATGAAATCGCGGCCCGCCTCCGCCGCCATCGGTTCTGATATCATTTCGAGCTGTCTACTCCGGAATCAGCAGTCTATCTGCCAAATCCCTTAGTGTGGTGGAAGGCTTTAGTTATATAGGCTTCCTGCTATACACCCCCAGCCCGCCAAGGCAGATTCACCCCCGTCCGTTCAATGACCACACCCGTCGTTACACGCTTTGCCCCCTCACCGACCGGCTTTCTCCATATCGGAGGTGCCCGCACGGCGCTGTTCAACTGGCTCTACGCCCGCAAGTACGGCGGCAAGATGCTGCTCCGGATCGAGGATACCGACCGCGAGCGGTCCACTGAGGCGGCGATTGCGGCCATTCTCGACGGCCTCAAATGGCTCGAACTCGATTGGGATGGCGACGTCATCTACCAGTTCAGCCGCGCCGCGCGCCATCGGGAGGTGGCCGAAAGCCTGCTGGCGGCCGGCAAGGCTTACCGCTGCTACGCCACGCCGGAAGAACTGGCCGCGATGCGCGAGAAGGCCCGTGCCGAAGGCCGCACCCGGCTTTACGACGGCCTGTGGCGCGACCGCGATCCGTCCGAGGCTCCATCCGGCATGAAACCGACGATCCGGCTGCGGGCGGCCCAGAGCGGCGAGACCGTGATCGAGGACCAGGTTCAAGGCCGCGTGGTCTGGCAAAACGAAAATCTCGACGATCTCGTCCTGCTCCGCGGCGATGGAACCCCGACCTACATGCTGGCCGTGGTGGTCGACGATCACGACATGGGCGTCACCCACATCATCCGCGGCGACGACCACCTGATCAACGCCGCCCGTCAGAAGCAGATCTACGATGCGCTGGGCTGGGAGATCCCCAGCATGTCGCATATTCCACTCATCCACGGTCCCGATGGCTCCAAGCTGTCCAAGCGCCACGGCGCGCTTGGCGTCGATGCTTACCGCGCCATGGGATATCTCCCGGCGGCGCTGCGTAATTACCTCGTCCGGCTGGGATGGAGCCACGGTGACCAGGAGATTTTCTCGACCGAGGAGATGATCGCCGCCTTCGATCTTTCGGGCATCGGCCGGTCGGCCGCGCGGTTCGATTTTGCCAAGCTTGAGAACCTCAATGGGCACTATGTCCGGCACACCGACGATCAATCCCTCGTGAGGATGTTCGAAGAGGTGCTGCCCTACGTTCCGAACGGGGCCGCCGTGGCGGCCAAGCTGAACGACAGAACCCGCGCACAATTGCTCCAGGCAATGCCGAGCCTGAAGGAGCGCGCCAAGACGCTGATCGAGCTGATCGACAGCGCCTACTACATCTTTGCTGACCGGCCGCTTGAAATCGACGCCAAGGCCGCAGCCATCTTGACGCCGGAGAACCGCCTCCTGATCGGGCGGCTGCGTGTTGCCTTGTGGGAGGTCAAGAGCTGGACCGCCGAAGAGACGGAAACGGCGATGCGAGCTTTCGCCGATCAGAACGGGCTCAAATTCGGCGCCGTTGCGCAGCCGCTCCGTGCGGCGCTAACCGGCCGTACCACCTCTCCCGGAATCTTCGATGTGCTCGCCGTTCTTGGGCGGGACGAAAGCCTGGGCCGGCTCGACGATCAGGGACCCGACTGAGGACCTGCCCAAACGAAAGCGAATGTCAGAGTCGGGCTACTAGCGGCCACCTTGCAGCGCACACGGCAATAAGCTACCCATTTCCTCGCTTCATCGAGGCGCCCCGCTGGCCTGCCTGCCCTATCGGAAAAGGCAGAAAAGTGCGGGCTTTCGCAACGATCGCATCGGGGACCACACGATGGCCGCATCTTCAGGCAAGACCGCAACGCTAACGGTAGGCAACAAGACCTTCGATCTTCCGATCTCGAGCGGCAGCATTGGGCCCGACGTCATCGACATCGGCAAGCTCTACGGGCAGTCGGGGATGTTCACCTATGATCCTGGCTTTACGTCGACCGCGAGCTGCGAGTCCAAGATCACCTATATCGACGGCGACGCCGGCGTCCTGGAATACCGCGGTTATCCGATCGAGCAGCTCGCCGAACACGGCGACTTCCTCGAAACCTGTTATCTGCTGCTTTACGGCGAGCTCCCCACCAAGGCGCAGAAAGCGGACTTCGACCGGCGTGTGACCCTTCACACCATGGTCCACGAGCAGATGGCCCGGTTCTTCCAGGGGTTTCGCCGCGACGCCCACCCGATGGCGGTGATGGTGGCATCGGTCGGCGCGCTCGCCGCGTTCTATCACGACTCCACCGATATCAATGATCCGCAACAGCGCATGATCGCCTCGATGCGCATGATCGCCAAGATTCCGACGCTGGCTGCGATGGCGTACAAGTACAATCTCGGCCAACCCTTCATCTATCCGAAGAACTCGCTGACCTTTGCCGAGAACTTCCTTCGCATGTGCTTTGCGGTGCCTTGCGAGGAATACCAGATCAATCCGGTGCTCGCGGACGCGCTCGACAAGATCTTCATCCTGCATGCCGACCACGAGCAGAATGCCTCGACCTCGACGGTGCGCATCGCAGGCTCCTCCGGCGCCAATCCGTTTGCCTGCATCGCCGCTGGCATCGCCTGCCTGTGGGGACCTGCGCATGGCGGCGCCAATGAGGCTGCGCTGGCGATGCTATCCGGCATCGGCACGGTCGACAAGATTCCGGACTTCATCAAGAAGGTGAAGGACAAGAACAGCGAAGTCCGCCTGATGGGCTTCGGCCACCGCGTTTACAAGAACTACGATCCGCGCGCCAAGATCATGCAGAAGATGTGTCATGCCGTGTTGAAGGAAACCGGCCATGGCGACGATCCGATGCTGAAGGTCGCTTTGGAATTGGAGAAGATCGCGCTCAACGATGAATATTTCATCCAGCGCAAGCTCTATCCCAACGTCGATTTCTATTCGGGCATCACGCTGAAGGCGATGGGCTTCCCGACCTCGATGTTTACCGTTCTATTCGCGGTCGCCCGCACCGTCGGCTGGATCAGCCAATGGAGCGAGATGATCGAGGACCCGCAACAGAAGATCGGTCGCCCGCGCCAGCTCTATACGGGCGCGACCCGGCGCGATTACGTTGGAATCGATCAGCGGAAATAGCGGACATCCACGCAAGCGGTTTTGAAGGCCGGGTGCGATCATCGCATCCGGCCTTCATTTTTGGCGATCCACGCGCTATCCCGCTCGCCGTCCCTTGCGCAGTAGCCCCAGCACGATGTCGGCCGCCCGGACGCTGGGCGATTGATTGCCGGTCGACATGACGTCGTCGATTCCGGCGAAGGCGGTGACCTGACGCTTGCGCATCGCTGAGTCCGACAACAACTCGGCAAGCGCGCTTGCGAGCCTGTCCGCCGTGCAGTCGTCCTGCACGAACTCCGGGACGACGTTTTCTCCGACGACGAGATTTGCGAGGATCACCGACTGCACGGTGACGAAACGCAGAACGATCCAGGCTTCGACGGCGCCCGCCTTGTAGGCGGCGACCATCGGCACACGCGACAGCGCGAGTTCCAACGTGACCGTCCCCGATTTCGCCAAGGCGGCGTTGGCAATCCGGAATGCGGCGCGCTTTTCCGGCTCGCCGACCACGATTTGCGGCGTGAGCTTCCAGGACTTGACGCCTTCGCGCACGAGCTCAAGTAGATGCGGCATGGTCGGCAGGATCAACTCGAATGCCGTGCCCTGGGCCTGCAACCGGTCCAGCGCCTCGCCAAAAATGGCCATATGGTGCCTGATCTCGCCGCGCCGGCTGCCAGGCAGGACCAGCAGCACTGGGGGTCTTGTGTCGCGCCGCGCCTGTTCCTCGGCGTTCGGCCGGAGCGAGGAGAGCTGCTCGATCAAGGGATGACCGACATACGTGCAGGGTGGCCCATGCAAGCGGCGGTAAGCCTCCGGCTCAAACGGAAGCAGCGCCAGGACGTGATCGACATAGGCCCGCATGGTCCGTGCCCGGCTCGGACGCCAGGCCCAGACCGACGGTGAAACGTAGTCCACGATCGGGATCGTCGGATCGCGCCGCCGCACGCGGCGCGCCACCCGATGGGTGAAGTCGGGACTATCGATGATGATCAGAATATCGGGAGATGCCTGCAACACCGCCGCGGTCGTTTGACGGATCAAACGCAGCAGCTTGGGAAGCTGTTTGACCACGGCCGAGAAGCCGATGATCGACAATTCCTCGATCGGAAACAGCGATTTCAAGCCCTCGCGCGCCATCGTCCGGCCGCCGACGCCTTCGAACCTGACGCCATCGCCAAGCCGCTGGCGCAGCACCTTCATCAGCTGCGCTCCCAGCCGGTCGCCGGATTCTTCTGTTGCGATCAGAAAAATCTTGCGCGCAAGGCGGCCATTTGCCGGCGGCGGCATCAGGATGGCAAACCGGTGACAAAGAGGCCTGAGGCGTCGGCAGTCTCGATCAAGCCTTGCGGATCGGCGACGAGGGTGCTGCCCGCGATGACCGCAATGCCGGCGAGTCCAGCGGCAATGGCCCCTTTGGCCGTTCGCGATCCCACTGTCGGCAGATCGAAACGCAGGTCCTGGCCGCTCTTTGGCGCCTTCACCAGCACCCCATGGCCGACCGGCGCGCGGATCCGGCCACGGGCCCGCAAATCTGCAATGCGCATCAACAACTCGTCCGTGCCCTCGATACCTTCGACTCCCACAATATGACCGTCGATCACCACTGCAGCCTGTCCGACATCATAGGGACCAAGCGCCTGCAACACCGCGCGTCCCCTTGCGATGTCAGACGTGGCATTCTGATCCGGCATCTTTCGCGTGACGCATCCCTCCGGCATGAGCAAGTCCGGCGCGGCTTCCTTCAAACCCAAAAGGCGGAAGCCGTCCTGCTCGAAGATGCGACCGACGCCGGACAACAAATGATCGTCACCGCCGCGATAGGCCGACCATACCCGGCCCATGATGCGCAGCGTCGACCAATCGAGCCGAATTTCCGAAAGCGAGGGCCGCACCAAAGTTCCGATAAAGACGAGATTCTTGCAGTTTTCCTGACGGAACAGCTTCTTCGCCCGTCCGTACTGCCCCACCATGATCCAATGATGGCGAAAGCGCTGCGCAGCCGCAGGGTCGCAAACGCCTTTGAGCGCGAACAGAATGGGCTCGAGACCGCGCGCCTTTAATGATTCGGCGACGGCAAACGGCATCGCACCGCCCCCCGCAATCACGCCAACCGGCGATGAAATTTCGAGAGCCGCGGCTGTCATGGCTTTGCGACTACTCCGTCATCCATTTTCACCGGCGCGGCCCAACGGGAGGCACAGCGGGCGATGCGTACCGGTGTCGACGAAGGTGAGAATTTCAGCGACGGCCGGATCAGTCGCCGCGAGCGATCGCGCAGCTTCCAGACGTTCGGAAAAAACGCCCGGGGATTCGAACAGCCGTTGATAGAACGACCTGACGACGGCGAGCCGCTCGCGGGTGAATTTGCGACGCTTCATGCCGACAATGTTCAAGCCTTCGAGACGCGCATACTGGCCGTTCACAAGACCATAGGGAATCACGTCGCCACGGACGCCGCAGACGCCACCAATCATCGCTTGAGGGCCCACGCGCGTGAACTGATGCACGGCCGACAAACCGCCGATGAAAACGAAGTCGCCGATCTCGCAATGTCCACCGAGGGTCGCGGAGGTGGCAAAGATGACGTCATTGCCGACCTGACAGTCGTGCCCGACATGGCTGCAATTCATGAAGTAGCCGCGGTCGCCGACGCGCGTGATCCCGCCGCCGCCGACCGTGCCGGTGCTCATCGTCACGGACTCGCGGATCGTACAGTTCTCGCCGATCGCAAGCTTCGTCGGTTCGCCGCGATAAGCCAGTGATTGCGGTGCGCCTCCGAGGGAAGCGAATGGATAGACGGTGCAGCCGGCGCCGATGCTGGTGTGGCCCATCACGTGAACGTGGCCGATCAGCCTGCAATTCGCACCGATCGTGACGTCGCGGCCGACCACGCAATACGGGCCAATCGTGGCGCCCTCGCCGATCATGGCGCCGTCTTCAACCCGCGCGGTTGGGTCGATCGTGGTCATCGATGAGCCCGTCTCTCTTCCAAGATTTGCGTAAATGTTCGATTTTTCAGTGGTTAGCGCGAGAGGCCGGGACTGTCCAGAGAGCGCCGGCGGGACCGGATGACGCTTTCCGGTCAGTTCATGGTGCGCTGGACGAAGGCGGAGCCCTGCGTGATTACGCACATATAGGAAAAGGTTTGCGCCTCACCTTCGGTCTCGACCTCGACGTCGATCATGACCGGTTTCGACTGGCCCCTCCACGTGGCGAGAATTGCCGGCGAGACCGGCCGGGTCCGCGACCTCTTGACCACGAGTCCGGTGACTTTCGGCAGAGCCTCGGTCACCGAAGCGATGCACGTTTTGCCTGCGCCGGCGCGATCGCAGAAGGCAACGAGCAATGCTGCCGCGGCCGCCAAGATCGTCAGGTTTCGCATCCGCCCCTCCGCGCCCGATGTTCAACTAGAACACACAAGGTTGGGACTTGTCGATTGGGGCCTTGCCGAGTGCCAAGGCCAATGCGCTCTCGGAACGGCCCTCAATCCGTCAGCATGGCCCCGACGTCAGCCTCGGCAACGACCGTACCGTTGACCTTGGCATCGCCGTGAAACCACCACATCGCCTTGCGCCGGCCGATGCTGCGCATGTGATATTCGATCGTGTCGCCAGGCAGCACCGGTTTTCGAAACTTGCATTTGTCGATGGTCAGAAAGTAGACCGCGCGCGGCTTCTCGGTGCCCTCCACCGACTTGATACCAATGACACCTGCGGTCTGCGCCATGGCCTCGATCATCATGACGCCGGGATAGATCGGCCGCTCGGGAAAATGTCCGAGAAATGGCGGCTCGCTGTAGGTTACGTTCTTGATGCCGATTCCGCTGTAGTCGGTCCTGATATCGATCACCCGATCGATCAGCAGCATGGGGTAGCGGTGCGGGAGCGTCTTCAGGATATCGTTGATATCCACGAGCGCGAACCTGACCGGCGCCTCAGCCATTTTCCTATCCCCTCCCATCGAGCGCTTCACATCGGCAACGCTATCGGATGACGACCATTGCTCCGGCCGAGGGCCAGCACCCTCGCCCGTCAGGCCTCCGCCGGACTTTGCGTTGGTTGGCGAAGCTTGGCAATCCTCACGTAAGTCGCTGTGAGGCCGGCCCGCCGCATTGTGGTTCGCGTGGCTGCCGCCGCCGGCCCGATCCGATCCCGGGCCAGCGCCGCGATTAGAAGCTCGTACCGCCGCCGAACTTGAACTGCTGCACGATATCGTGCGGCCCCTTGGTCAGCGGGATCGCATAGTCGAAGCGCAGCGGTCCGAACGGCGACTGCCAGATCAAGCCCACACCAACGGACGAGCGTACGACGTTCTGCGGATCATACTGCAATCCCAAACAGGTGCCGGCAGAGGCTGGAAAGTTCGGGCCGTTATTGACCGGACGGATACAGCCGGGGGTGTTGACTTCACCCGTCAACGCCCAATCTGTCGGTCCCTTGTAATCGCCGAGCCAGCCGGCATCCGCGTAGACCGCACCCTTCATGCCAATTTCCTTTGGCAGGAACCAGAACGGCATCTGGAACTCGAGCGAAGCGCCCCAGTACTGGGTGCCACCGAGGGCGTCCTGCGTACCGAACGGATTGAGATCGCGCGGACCGATGCCGTTCGGCGCGAAACCGCGCACCAGGTTCGGACCCATCTGGAACTGATCGAGCATCCGGATCTGGTTGTTGCCGATCTGGGTCATCAAGCCGCCCTGCAAGTGAACGATGCCAACGATGTCGGCCACCAGGGGCGTGTAGTACTTCATGTCGGCAGCCGACTTCAGATAGGTCACGTCGCCGCCCACGCCGGCAAAATCCTGCCGCCAGTCGATCACGAGACCGTCGGTCGGATTCCTGTTGTTGTCGAGCGTGTTGTAAGTGAGCGAATAGCCGACCGCCGAGGTCAGGGTTGCACCCTGTGCAAGCTCCTTGCGCACCGGCAGCGAAGCTTCGCCGTCGCCGTAACAGAACAGGCCGGTTCCGGTGGGATCTACGCCGCCGAGAATATTTTGAATCGCGAGCTGACCGGCCGCCGTATTGGCGAACGCCGGCGACGGATTGAAAGGCAGCCCGTTATTGGTCAGGTTGTTACAGTTATCCAAGTAGCTCGGCAGCGAGATTTGCTGCTGATAGATCGAATATCGCAGCTGCAAGCTCAGATCTTCACGCAGTTGCAGGCCGACCCTCGGGCTGAAGCCGATCGTCGTTGTCGAATAAGCGATATAGGGACTGGACAGCTGCTGTCGGTAGTAGGCGTCAAGACCGAGCGCCACGCGATAATCGAGCAAGTAAGGCTCGACGAAGGAGAACGAAACGCCGCGCGCATACTGACCATAGGTCACGGCCACCTTGCCCATCAGGCCGCGGCCAAGCAGGTTGCGTTCGGAAACGCTGACTTCGGCGAGCGGACCGTCAGTGGTCGAATAGCCGCCCGAGACCGAGAAGTCGCCGGTCGATTTTTCTTCCAGATCAACGTTGAGAATCACGCGGTCGCTCGACGAGCCCGGCTCGTTGGTGATCTTGACCGACTTGAAGAAGTCGAGATTCTTCAGGCGCCGTTCCGCGCGGTCGACGAGGGCGCGGTTGTAGGCGTCGCCTTCGGCGATGTCGAATTCGCGGCGAATGACGTAGTCGCGCGTCCGCGTATTGCCGCGCACGTTGATCCGCTCGATGTAGGTGCGCGGGCCTTCGTCGATGCCGAAGACGATCGAGACCGTGTGCGATTCGAAATTGCGATCTCCGCGAGGCTTGACGACAGCGAACGCAAATCCGCGCCGCGAGGCTTCGATCTGCATTTCCTCGACCGACTTCTCCAGTGCCTCGGCATTATAGAGCGAGCCGACGCTCACGCGCGAGAATCGGGCGAGCGCATTACCGTCGAGCCCCGCAATGCTGGACTGATAGGTAACGGACCCGACGCGATATTGCTGGCCTTCTTCGATCTTGAAGGTGACCAAGAAACCTTTCTTGTCCGGATCATACTCCGTCAGCGCGGCCACCACCTGCACGTCGGCGAAACCGTGCTTGAGGTAGTAGCGTCGAATCAGATCGCGGTCGGCTTCGATACGGTCCGGATCATAGACGTCGCTGCCGCCGAGGAAGCTCAGAAGATTCGATTCGCGCGTTTTGATAACGTCCTTCAGACGATACGATGAGTAGGTCGTATTGCCGATGAATTCGATCGAGTTGATTCCGGTCTTCTTGCCTTCGTTGACCGTGAAAATCAGGTCGACGCGGTTGTTGGGCTGTTCAATGATCTCGGGAACGACGGAAACGTCGTAGCGACCCGCGTGGCGATAAATGTCCGCGATTCGCTGCGCATCGGCCTGGACCATCGGACGCGAGAACGTTCCACGCGGCTTGGATTGGACTTCCGACGAGAGCTGCTCGTCCTTGACCTTCTTGTTGCCTTCGAAAACCACGCGGCCGATGACCGGGTTTTCGACGACCGTCACGATGACGCGGCCGCCCGCCTGATTGATTCTGACATCCTGGAACAAGCCGGTCTCGATCAGGCCCTTCAGGCCGTCGTCGATACGTCCCTGATCCAGCTTCCCGCCCGGACCGGGCTTGAAATAGGAACGGATGGTGGAGGCCTCGACACGACGATTCCCCTCGACCTGGATCGAATCCACGCTCTGCGCCAAAGCCGGCGAGGACACGAGCCCAACCGCCAGGGTGGCGGCAACCGGCGTCAACATGACCAGGGCGGCCAGCAAGCCTCCCCGTACCCCCATTCCAACCTTCATGCGCCGAGCGCCCTTACAATCCTGTTGCCGGTCCATACCCCACGAACCGACAAATCACCTTTTGCCGACCCGCTTGTAGCTAATTTTGCCAAGCCGGCAAACCTTATGTGACCGCGCGATTTCATTTTCATTCCAAGACGTTGCCTATCGGCCACGTCATAAAAAAGCCGCTTCACGATGCGGCGAGGTGCAGGATGTCGTTGTAGGTCACGAACACCATCAACATCAGCACCAACCCGAGCCCAATCCGCGCACCCATTTCCTGGGCTCTTGGCGACAATGGACGGCCCCGCACGGCCTCCACCGAATAGAACAAAAGATGACCGCCATCGAGCAGCGGCACCGGGAATAGATTCAGGAGGCCAATCGACACTGAAAGCGCCGCGCATAGCTGCAAAAGGAACTGGAAGCCGAGGCTTGCGGCCTGGCCCGAGAGCTGCGCAATGCGCAGCGGGCCGCCGAGATCGCCGGTACTGCCAGCCCCGACAAACAGCGAGCCGACGAATTTGAAGGTGCCGTCGATGATAAACCAGACCTGCTCGACGCCGATCTTGAGCGATTCCACGTAACCCACCGGCGTCGTTTTCGGATCGCTCGGCTGCGCGTTGTATTGAATGCCAAGCACACCGATCTTGTGGCTGTTGCCGAAGATATCTTTCACTTCCTTGAGCGCCGGTGTCGCGGACAGCGTCACTGCTGCGCCGTCGCGCTTCACCAGAAATGTCAGCTTCGAACCGGCATTGGTCGAAACGATTCGCTGCATATCGGCGAAGCTTTCGATCGCGGTCCCGTCGATCGCGGTCACGACGTCGCCGACTTTAAATCCCGCAGATGCGGCGACACTGTCCGGCTGAATCAGATCCACGCGCGGAATCGAACTTGGCTTGCCGAAATAAAGCGACATGCCGGCAAAGATCAGAATCGCGAGCAGGAAGTTCGCGATCGGACCGGCGGCAACGATTGCCGCCCGCGGACCGACCTTCTTGTGATGAAAGCTGCCCGCCTGCTCCTCCGCGCTCATGTTTCCGAGCTTTTCCAGGTCCGGGGTCGAGGCCTCGCTGTCGTCGCCGAAGAACTTGACGTAGCCGCCAAGTGGCACGGCCGAAATCCGCCAGCGCGTGCCGTGGCGGTCGTTAAAGCCGGCCAATTCGGGGCCAAATCCGAGCGAAAACGTTAACACCTTCACGCCCGCCCAGCGGGCGATCAGGAAATGACCGAGTTCATGGAAGAAAACGACAATCGTCAGCACAAACAGGAAGGGAACAATGTATCCGATCAGGCCATGACCTAACACATTGAAACTATGCTGAAAAAACTCCGACATGCGATTCCCCTCACCTGGAGCCAAAAGGCTCCACCCCATCCTCTAGGATGCCTTTAAGGCAATTTGAGGCAATAGGGTGACCGCCTTATTTCGCGCGTTATGGTCAACACTTATTGCATCGTCCGCCGAGGTCAGCGGGGCCAGATTCCCGCTGCGAATCCAAGCCTCCAGCGTCGCCTCGACCAGGCGTGCAATGGCGCCAAAGCGGATCTTTCCCGCAATGAACGCGGCGACCGCGACTTCGTTCGCCGCGTTGTAGACGGTGGTGGCGCCACGGCCGGTCCGCAGCGCCTCATAGGCCAGTTTCAGACCCGGGAACCGCGAGAAATCGGGGGCCTCAAAGGTCAGTTGCCCGATCTTGGCGAGATCGAGTTTGGCTGCCGGCCCAACGATACGGTCGGGCCATCCCAGGCAATGCGCAATCGGCGTGCGCATATCGGGAGCGCCGAGTTGCGCAACCACCGAACGGTCGGAGAATTCCACCATCCCATGGATGATCGATTGCGGATGGACCAGCACATCGATCTCGTCGGCCGTCAGTCCAAACAGACAGGCGGCCTCGATCACCTCGAGGCCCTTGTTCATCATCGAGGCCGAGTCGATCGTGATCTTCTGGCCCATGCTCCAATTCGGATGCTTGAGTGCCTGAGCCAGCGTCGCCTGCTCGATTTCAGCCGCGGCCCAGGTCCGGAACGGACCGCCGGAAGCCGTGATGATGACGCGCACGAGTTCTTCGCGATTGCCCGAACTCAAGGCCTGAAACAGCGCGTTGTGTTCGGAATCGGCCGGCAAGATGCAGGCGCCGGCTTTGCTCGCGCGCTCCATGAAGAAATCGCCGGCACAAACCAGACATTCCTTGTTGGCGAGCGCAACTGTCGCGCCGCGATCGACCGCCGCGAGCGCGGGCTTCAAGCCCGCAGCGCCGCTCACGGCGGCCATTACCCAATCCGCCGGACGCGCCGCCGCTTCGACCACGGCGCTTTCGCCGGCGCCGCATTCGGTGCCCGTGCCGGCGAGCGCTTCCTTCAACTCGTTCAGCCGCGCAGGATCAGCGACGGCGACGTAGCGCGCACCGAACTCTCTTGCGAGTTTGGCAAGTCCCTCGACATTGGTGTGGGCGGTCAACGCCTCGACGCGATAGCGGTCCTTCGCGGCCCGCAACAGGTCCATCGTGCTGTCACCGATCGACCCGGTCGCACCCAGTACGGTGACCGAACGAACGGTGGGGGCCGTTTTGTTGTTACGCAAGGGAACAGCGCTCATAAGCTCACCAAACCATAAGAGCGTGGCCGACGCCATCGGCGCCGCCGCGCAGGAAGCCGAAAAGTGCGGCCAGGACGATTGCCGCCACAAAGCCGTCCAGGCGGTCCATCAAGCCGCCATGTCCGGGAATGACGTGGCTGGAATCCTTGACGCCAAACCGGCGTTTGACCGCGGATTCAAAGAGATCGCCGAGTTGCGCGGCAACCGACAGCGCCGCCGCGAGTAGCAGCAGCGGGACAGCTTTTCCGATACCGAGCGCAGCAAATGCGGCCGCTACCACCAGGCTCGCGGCAAATCCCCCGACCGCGCCCGCCCAGGTCTTTTTCGGGCTGACCTGGGGCCACAGTTTCGCGCCGCCGATCAGGCGTCCCGCAAAGTACCCGCCGATATCGGTCGCCCAGACCACAAGCAACACAAGCATCAGCGCCGCGAAACCGGAAGCCGGATCACGCCGCACCATGCTGGAGGCAACCGAAGCCGCGAGCGCGTAGCCCATTCCAAGCACTGCCCAGCCGCGCCGCTCGGTGGAAAAGATCGCGGCCACAGCCACGCCCAGCAGGACCACGGCGGCGAGACTGGCGATATCGAAGTGCGTGGCTTCGACCCATCCGGCGCCGACGAGAACGAGCGTACCTAGCAACAGCAGCAGCAGTGTGCGCGCGGCGATGACGGTGAGCCACTCGGCATAAAGCCCGATCGCGGCGAGTGTCACGAGCCCGGTCCAAAACCATCCGCCGGCATAAGCCGTGGCGATGGCCAGCGGGGCCATCACCAGCGAGGCAACGATCCGCAGCAGAAGATTGTGCCCCTCCTGCCCGCTCGTCCCGATCGATGCGCGGCCTTCGCTCACGATCCGGTTTTCACTGCCAACCCGCCGAACCGCCGCTCGCGCCTGGCGTATTCCGCAATAGCGCCCTCGAGCGCCGCCTTGTCGAAATCGGGCCAGTGAACCGGCACGAAGACCAGTTCGCTATAGGCCGCCTGCCACATCAGGAAGTTCGACAGCCGCTGTTCGCCGCTGGTGCGGATAATCAGATCGGGATCGGGGATTTCCGGCGCGTCGAGGTAGCGACCGAGCGCGTCGGCATCGATCGAGGACGGGTCGCGCTTGCCTTCGGCGACTTCCACCGCCAGGCGTTGCGCCGCGCGCGCGATTTCCTGCCGCGAGCCGTAGTTGAAGGCAACGACCAGATGCAGACGATCATTGCCGCGCGTCAGATCTTCAGCTTCCTTGAGAAGCGCACAGATGTCCGGCTCCAGCCCCTCGCGCTCACCGATCACGCGAACGCGGACGCCGTCGCGATGAAGAATGGCTAAGTCGTTGCGAATGAAGCGCCTCAGCAGGCCGAACAGATCGCCGATTTCGGATGCCGGCCTCGACCAGTTTTCGGAGCTGAAGGAAAAGATCGTCAGATAGCGAATACCCAGTTCGCCGGCCGCCCGGACCACATTGCGCAGCGTCTCTACCCCGCGGCGGTGACCTTCGGCGCGTGGAAGGCCGCGGGCCGCGGCCCAACGTCCGTTCCCGTCCATGATGATCGCCACATGCAAGGGCGCGCCCGCTCGATCCGGTCTTTCAGTCGCAGGCGCTGCGGCATTCGACATCAATCAATCCCTTTAGGGCACGATCTCTAAACCATTGGTGCGGGGGATCGTGCCCCAACAAAAGACTAAACGGTTAGGATTTCCTTTTCCTTCGCCGCCAGCAGCTGGTCGATTTCCGAAATGGTACCGTCGGTCGCCTTCTGCACGTCGTTGGCAAGGCGTTCCTGATCGTCTTCGGAAATCTCGTGGTTCTTTTCGAGCTTCTTGAGCATGTCGAGACCGTCGCGCCGGACATGGCGGACGGCGACGCGGGCGGTCTCGGCGTATTTATGCGCGACCTTGACCAGCTCCTTGCGGCGGTCCTGATTGAGTTCGGGAATCCGCAAGCGAAGCACCTGCCCTTCCGTGGCAGGACTCAAGCCGAGGTTGGAATCGATGATGGCCTTCTCGACCGCTTTGACCATCGACTTGTCCCACACCTGCACCGACAGCATCCGCGGTTCCGGAACGCTGATGGTCGCGAGCTGATTGAGCGGCATATGCGAGCCGTAGGCGTCGACCTGGACCGGCTCCAACATCGAGGCTGCAGCCCGACCGGTCCGTAGACCGCCGAGTTCGTGCTTGAGGGATTGCGTCGCGCCCTGCATGCGGCGCTTCAATTCGTTGATGTCGAAATTACCCGTGGACATGACGCTATTTCCTCCTGAATTCGGCCGGCGCGGCGCCGCAGTTTGGCGCCCATGAAGCGCTAGCCGGCAACGATCGTGCCGCGACCGGTGCCGCTCAGAATGGCGCCGATCGAGCCCGGCTCGGCGATCGAAAACACGATGATAGGCAGCGATGTCTCGCGGGCAAGCGCAAATGCGGTCGCGTCCATCACCTTGTAGCCGCCTCCGATGGCTTCGGAATGGGTCAGGCGATCAAATCGCTTGGCGGAGGGGTCTTTTTTCGGATCGGCGCTGTAGACGCCGTCGACATTGGTGGCTTTGAGCACCGCTTGGGCCCCGATTTCGGCCGCCCGCAGCACCGCGGTGGTATCGGTGGTGAAGAAGGGATTGCCGGTTCCGCCGCCGAGCAGCACGATCCGTCCCTCGGCCAGATATTTGTGCGCCGCACTTCGGGTGAAAAGCTCGGAAATCTGCGGCATCACGTGGGCCGTCAGGGTCCGAGCCGGCGTTCCCTTGCGCTCGATCGCGGCCTCAAGCGCCAGACAGTTCATGACTGTCGCCAGCATGCCCATGGTGTCGCCGGTCGGCCGGGACATGCCGCGTGCCGAGACGTCGACGCCGCGAACCAGGTTGCCGCCGCCGATAACGACGGCGATCTCTACTCCCAATTCCTTCGCGGCAATCAGGTCGCCGGCAACCCGGTCGATTGTCGCTTGATCGAAGCCCGAAACGTTCGGACCGGCGAAATACTCGCCGGACAGCTTGATGACCACGCGACGATAGACCGGCCCCGTCATTTGCTATCCGCTTTCGTTGGACCGGAAAGGCCTAGACGACGACAGTAACGGCGTCTCAAGGCTTCTTCTGGCCGCTTGCAGCCGCGACTTCGGCGGCGAAATCGCTTTCCTGCTTCTCGATTCCCTCGCCGAGAGCATAGCGCAAAAATCCGGCGATCTTGATCGGTCCGCCGACCTTACCCTCAGCTTCCTTGATCGCCTGCGCAACGGATTTGCCGCTGTCGTGGATGAAGGCCTGCTCCAGCAGGCAGACTTCCTTGTAGTAGGTCTTCAGGCCTGACTCGACGATCTTCTCGATCACGTTCTCCGGCTTGCCCTGCTGGCGATATTTGTCGGCAAGCACGTCCTTTTCGCGCTTGACGGTGGCCGGATCGAGACCGGCGGGATCGATCGCGAGGGGGTTGCTGGCTGCGACATGCATCGCGAGCTGCTTGCCGAGCGCCGCGAGCTCATCGGCCTTGCCGGACGAGTCCAGCGCGACGATCACGCCCATCTTGCCGGCACCTTCAATCACCGCGTTGTGTACGTAGTTCGACACCACGCCCTGGCCGACTTCGAGCGCAGCGGCACGGCGCAGCGTCATGTTTTCGCCGATGGTGGCGATCGCATCGGCAATCGCCTGCTCGACCGTCACGCCGCCAACCTTGGCAGCCTTGATCTTGTCGAGATCTGCTCCGACGTCGAGCGCGACCTGCGCGATCATCTTCACCAGGCCCTGGAAGTGTTCGTTGCGTGCGACGAAATCGGTCTCGGAGTTGATCTCGACAACGACGCCCTTGGGGCCCTTGGTCAAGGCGGCAACCAGACCCTCCGCAGCGACGCGGCCTGCCTTCTTCGCAGCCTTCGACAGGCCCTTCTTGCGCAGCCAGTCGACCGCGGCTTCCATGTTGCCGCCGTTCTCGGTCAGTGCCGCCTTGCAATCCATCATGCCCGCGCCGGTGGATTCGCGCAGGTCCTTGACCATCGCTGCCGTGATTGTCGTCATTGTTGCAGTCCTCTGCCTGTCATGGAGCCCACGGCGTTCCCTTGCGGCCCGCAGCTCACCCCGCCAGCAATGTCTTCAAATGGGGGTCGCCGGCCGGATATCCCGGCCGGCAGCCAATCATTCCGCTTCCGCGGTCAGGGCCTTGGCCTGGGCAACCCAGGCGTCGGCGCGCGCCGGCAGACCGACTTCTTCGCCGATCTTGTGGGCGGTGTCGTGATCGAGCTCGGCGAGCTGCCAGTAGTGGAAGATGCCGAGGTCGTTGAGCTTCTTCTCGATGGTGCCGGAGACGCCGGTGAGCTTCTTGAGGTTGTCCGGCGCACCGCGCGGGCCCGCCAGGCCCTGGAAGCCGGCTGCCTGCGGCGCGGCCGCGACTTCCTCGCGGGCCGGATGAGCCGAAGCGCCGATGTCGATTCCGGATTCGCCCTGCGCGCGGGAAATGCCATCGATCGCAGCACGCGCGACCAGATCGCAATAGAGCGAGATCGCACGACCGGCGTCGTCATTGCCGGGCACGACGTAGGTAATACCCTTCGGATCGGAGTTGGTGTCGACGATCGCAGCCACCGGAATGTTCAAGCGCTGCGCTTCCTGGATCGCGATGTCTTCCTTGTTGGTGTCGATCACGAAGATCATGTCCGGCAGGCCGCCCATGTCCTTGATGCCGCCGAGCGAGCGGTCGAGCTTGTCGCGCTCGCGCTGCAGCGTCAGCCGCTCTTTCTTCGTGTAGGAATTGGCTTCGCCCGAGGACAGCACGTCGTCGAGATGCCGCAGCCGCTTGATCGAGGCCGAAATCGTCTTCCAGTTGGTCAGCGTGCCGCCGAGCCAGCGCGAATTGACGAAGTACTGCGCCGAGCGCTTGGCAGCCTCGGCAACACCGTCCTGAGCCTGCCGCTTCGTGCCGACAAACAGGATACGGCCGCCCTTGGCGACGGTATCGCTCACCGCCTGCAGCGCGCGATGCAGCATCGGCACGGTCTGGGCGAGATCGATGATGTGGATGTTGTTGCGCGCACCGAAGATGTAGTCGGACATTTTCGGATTCCAGCGGTGCGACTGGTGGCCGAAGTGGACGCCAGCCTCAAGCAGCTGACGCATAGAAAAATCGGGTAGTGCCATGGTCTGAGTTCTCCGGTTGGTTCCTCCGGAAACGTGTGAGCAAACGGGACCTAATGGCCCGGTTGCCACCGGACGGCCTTGTGAGCCATGTTTCCGTGTGAGATGGCGCGGTATATAGCCGGATTTTCGCGAGAAGCAAGGAAATAAGGCCGGTTTCGCGGGCATTTTGGCCCGAAACAGGCCCTTTTTCGCCCGCTCACGCCACCATATCGACCTTGCCGTCCTTCAGACGGTAAATCCCGCCGACCACCCTAAGCTTGTTCTGCTCGGCCGCGGCGCTGAGGATGGGGGTAGCGGCTTTCAGCTTGCCGACGTTGTCGACCACGTTCTGACGGATCGCGTTGTCGAGCGCTTTCCCCGCCTGCCCGGCGACCGCCTTAACTGAAGGCGCAAGTCCCGAGACCAGTGAGGGCATGTGGCCCGGCAGCGGCTTGTCATCCTTCAGCGATTTGATGGTGGCATCCACGGCGCCGCAGGCGTCGTGACCGAGCACCAGAATCAACGGCGTGCCGAGCACGGCAACGGCATATTCGAGGCTCGCCACGGTTTCCTCGGTGGCGAAATTGCCGGCGACGCGGCAGACGAAGAGATCGCCCCGTCCGCTGTCGAAGGCGTATTCAGGGGCGATGCGCGAATCCGCGCAGCTCAGGATCGCGGCATAGGGATTCTGGCCGCCGACCAGTGCTTCGCGTTCATGCTTGAAATCGTGCCGGCGCGCGATGCCCCCGACATAGCGCTGATTTCCGTCCATGAGACGCTTCAACGATCCATCCGGCGACAGCACGTTTTCAGGCTTTGGCGGCGGCTTGTTTTCCTTGCCTTCGGCAATGCTCGCCCAGACCAGGCCCGCTGCAGCAGCACCGAGCAGCATACTTCGTCGCGTCGGCCTGGAAGCTTGGTGGAAATCTTTCCGGCACATCCCGCACATCGATACGCTCCGTTGTTTGCCTTCCCTCCCGGACGCCGAAATGATTCAGTTTAATTCAAAGCGTCTCCACCATCTCGACACCCGCGACCGCCTTTATAGCACCGGCGATCTGCGGCGACACCTGAAAGCGTCCCTCCAGCTTGAACTCAACCTCCGTCTGCATATCGAGCCGCAGCACCAGCGCGACATCGCCGCTGCCCGCCTGGCCAGCCGGCGGCGACAGCCGTCGTGCAATCGACTCCAGTGGCTTGGTATCGCGTAGGAAGATGCGCAACCCTTTCTGCGTCTTGGCGGCGGCATCGTCGAGAGCTTCGGCGTGCAGCACACGCGCGCGCACATCCTCACCCTGCAACTCGGCGCCGAGCTGCAGCAACACTGCCGCGCCCGGCTCCAGAATCTCGCGGTACTGCGCAAGGCCTTCCGAGAACAGCACCGCCTCGAAATGCCCGGTCGGGTCCGACAGGCCGATGATGCCCATCTTGTTGCCGGTCTTGGTGCGTCGTTCCATGCGCGAGACCACCGTCGCCGCAACCTTGCCGGCGGTCGCGCCGGTTTTGACGGCGCGCGAGAACTCGGCCCAGGACTGCACACGCAGCCGCTTCAGAACGGTCGTATAGTCATCGAGCGGATGGCCCGACAGGAAGAAGCCGATCGCATCATATTCCCGCCGCAGCCGTTCGGCCGGCAGCCATGGCTCGAACCGCGGCAAGATGATGGTCGGCGCATCCGCCGCGCCGCCGAACATGTCGTTCTGCCCTGAGGTCGCCGCTTCATGGCTGCGCTGGCAGGCGGCCAGGATCGCATCCGCGCCACCGAACACCCGCGCCCGGTTCGGCTCGAGCGAATCGAAGGCGCCGGCGGCGGCAAGACTCTCGATGATGCGCTTGTTGATGGCGCGCGGATTGACGCGCGAGGCAAAATCGGCAAGCGAGGTGAACTGTCCGCTGCGGCGGGTATCGATGATCAATTCAACCGCCTGCTGACCGACGCCCTTCAGCGCCGCGAGCGCATAATAGATCGTATTATCGCCGACTTCGAAAACCGCACCGGAACGGTTGATGTTGGGCGCCTCGACCTTGATGCCGAGCCGCTGCGCCTCGGCACGAAATTCCGACAGTTTGTCGGTGTTGTTCAATTCCAGCGTCATCGACGCGGCGAGAAATTCGACCGGATAATGCGCCTTCATGTAGGCGGTGTGATAGGACACCAGCGCGTAGGCCGCGGCGTGGCTCTTGTTGAAGCCGTAGTCGGCGAATTTCGCCAGCAGTTCGAAGATGGTCTCCGCCTGGCCCTTCGGAACGTTGTTCTTGACGGCGCCGGCAACGAAGATCGCACGCTGCTTTTCCATCTCGGCGCGGATCTTCTTGCCCATCGCACGGCGCAGCAGATCGGCGTCGCCAAGCGAATAGCCGGCCATCACCTGCGCGATCTGCATCACCTGTTCCTGGTAGATGATGACGCCGAAGGTCTCTTTAAGGATCGGCTCGAGCAACGGATGCAGATATTCCGGCTCCTCGTCGCCGTGCTTGCGCGCGCAATAGGTTGGAATGTTCGCCATCGGACCGGGCCGATACAGCGCCACCAGTGCGATGATGTCTTCGAAGCGGTCGGGCCGCATGTCGACCAGCGCCCGCCGCATGCCCTGACTTTCCACCTGAAACACGCCGACCACGTCGCCCCGCGCCAGCATCTGGTAACTGGCGGCGTCATCGAGCGGCAGCGTTGCCAGATCGACCTCTACCCCGCGCTGCTTGAGCAGCTTGACCGCGACATCGAGCACGGTGAGCGTCTTGAGGCCCAGAAAGTCGAATTTGACGAGTCCTGCGGGCTCGACCCATTTCATGTTGAACTGGGTCACCGGCATGTCGGACTTCGGATCGCGGTAGAGCGGCACGATTTCGCTGAGCGGACGATCCCCGATCACGATGCCGGCGGCATGTGTCGACGCGTGTCGGGTCAACCCCTCCAGCCGCTGCGCGATATCGAACGCGCGCGCCACCACCGGATCTTCATCGCGGAATGCCTGAAGCTTCGGCTCGCCTTCGATCGCGGCAGCCAGAGTGACCGGTGCGGCAGGATTTTGCGGCACCAGCTTGGTGAGCTTGTCGACCTGGCCGTAGGGCATTTGCAGGACGCGGCCCACGTCACGCAGCACGCCGCGCGCCTGCAGCGTTCCGAAGGTGATGATCTGGGCAACCTGATCGCGGCCGTAACGCTGCTGGACGTAATTGATCACCTCGCCACGGCGGTCCTGGCAGAAGTCGATGTCGAAGTCGGGCATCGATACGCGTTCCGGATTGAGGAAGCGCTCGAACAGCAGACCGAAGCGGATCGGATCGAGGTCGGTGATGGTGAGGGCATAGGCGACCAGCGAGCCGGCGCCCGAACCGCGGCCCGGCCCCACGGGAATGCCGTGCGCCTTGGCCCATTTGATGAAGTCGGAAACGATGAGGAAGTATCCCGCATAGTTCATGCGGGTGATGACGTCGAGTTCGAAGGCAAGCCGGGCATGATAGTCCTCTTCCGAACTGCCCTGCGACAGTCCGTGGACCGTAAGCCGGCGCCTGAGGCCCTCCTCGGCCTGGCGGCGCAATTCGGCCGCCTCCTCCTTGGCGGCGTCCTCCGCGTTGGTGCCGGCGCCGACCGTGAAACGCGGCAGGATCGGCTTGCGCGTCTTCGGACGAAACGCGCAGCGCTCGGCGATCTCGACCGTCGAGCTCAACGCCTCCGGAATATCGGCGAACAACACCGCCATCTCGGCTCGGGTCTTGAAACGATGATCCGGCGTCAACTGCTCGCGCTCGGTTTCGGCAATCAGCCGGCCGCCGGCGATGCAGAGCAAGGCGTCGTGGGCTTCGAAGTCATCCGAGGTGGCAAAATAAGGCTCGTTGGTCGCAACCAGCGGCAGCCCCTTGGCGTAGGCAAGATCGATCAGCCCGGTCTCGATCCGCCGCTCCTTGTCAATGCCGTGGCGTTGCAGCTCGACATAGAGCCGGTCACCGAAAATGTTTGCCAGGCGCTCGCAGCGCGAAGCCGCCAGCGTCGCCTGATCGGCGGAAAGCGCCAGCGAGATCGGACCGTCCGGACCGCCTGTGAGCACGATCAGATCGTCGGCATGATAGGCAAGCCAATCGAATTTGACATGCGGGGTCTGGTGGACCGGCGTTTCCAGGAACGCCCGCGAATTGAGATGCATCAGGCTGCGGTAACCGCGTTCGCGCGCCGCGAGCAGCACGATCCGTGACGGCCCAGTGGCCAACGCGTTGCGCGCATTCGGGTCCTGATCGCCGAAATCGACCGCGAGTTCGCAGCCCACGATTGGCTGGATGCCGTACCCGGCCATCTTGTCGGAGAATTCCAGCGCGCCGAACATGTTGTCGGTGTCGGTCAACGCCAAGGCCGGCTGGCGGTCAGCTTTCGCCAATTCGCCGAGCTTTGCGATCTTGATTGACCCCTTCAACAGCGAATAGGCGGAATGGACGTGGAGATGGACGAATCCGGGATTGGAGGACGGCGCCACGGGCTTTGACATGTCGTTTCGGCAATTCACCGCATATGGAGGGAAGAGGAAGCCGCAGCAAGCGACTCGCCGAACCCATGGTGGGGCTTCCGAAAACCCAAGTCCACGCGCTCTGGCCGCCTCGCCTGCCGCTATCAGGCTTTTCCCCAGGGGCCGTTCCCTGACGGGGCGCCAGCTTCAGGCGTGCCGGCGAAAGTGCTCGCCAAGGGCCTGAAGGGCCCGAAATCTCACAATTGCGGAATCAACTGCGCCCAGATCGCGATCATCCCCACGAACAGCCCAATCGATGCCAACGCCGCTGCTTCCTCGACAAACACCCGCAACATGACTTGCCTCCGGTTTGAGAACGTAAAGAGAACATAGTTCCGTTTTTGTTCTCTGGCAAGCGGGGGGGTGCTGGGTCGGATCGGAAATCGGCGAGTTGGTTAATTTGGCCGCGTGCTGCCCGGACCCCGCGCAAACAAAAACCCCGGCAAACCGGGCCGGGGTTTGAGTTTCGGGAGAGAGCTCAGACTTAGTAGCGAGCGACGACCGGTCCGCCGAACTTGTAGTTCACGCGGGCGGTGAAGATATCGACGTCTTCCTTGATGTGGTCGGCGATAAAGCCGGCATTGGAGACGACGTCGTTGTTGCCCATGAACAGGTGATCATACTCGAAGCCGAGCGACCAGCTCGGGGCGAAGGCGTATTCGAAGCCGACGCCGACGGTAGCACCCCAGCGGGTCTCATTGGTGGTATCAAACCCGACGCCCGGCGTGGTCGAGGTAAACTTGTTGTCGGTGACGGCCGCGCCGCCCTTCACGTAGACCAGCGCACGATCCCAGGCGTAGCCGATCTGGCCGGTGAACAGGCCGAACGAATCGATCTTGCTTTCATTGGTCGAGACAAGATCGATCAAGCTGATGTTGCTGCCCTTGAAGTCAGCCCAGTTGCCCTGTGCTTCGAGACCGAAAACCCAGGAGGCCATCTGCCAGCGGTAGCCGATCTGGCCACCGACCGTTCCGCCCGAGGCATGGTGGGAGCCTTCGTCGCCGAAACCATCCAAGTTCCAGTTGATGTCGCTGGTTCCCCAACCGCCGTTGATACCGATGTAGAAGCCGCTCCAGTCGTAAGCGGCCTGCACGATCCCAGGCGCCTTCGTATATGGAGCAGCAGCTCGTGCCGGAAGGTCTGCAGCGAACGCCGGTGCAGCCGCGACTACCGCGATTGCCGTCGCTGCGAGAAGGGAGAGTCTGTTCATATCTGAATCCTGCTTTCGAATCTGTTCTGTATTTTCTCAGTGCCCCGCGAAAACTCCTAGCATGTTCGCCTGAGAAAGCTGTCACCTCCGCGCAACATTCATGGAGAAACGCGTCATTAAAAAAATTTAAGAAACCCCTGCAGAATAAGGAGTTTCTTGAAACATGCGCACACAAAAGTTCCATCGTATATCGGTTCCATGAACGCGATGATCCGAGGCGATTTTATGCTGGCGACATATTCGGAAAAGAACCGCGCTCTCTGAGCAATGCCGGCGCGGCCCGACTTGCTCAAATCGGGCGAATCAAGATGGCCGGGAGTCCGCTTCGAAGGTTTTCTCCGGCTGCACCGTGAGGCGAATCGCGACGTCGGTGGAACCGTCAAAGGTCTCGAGCACCTCATCGCAGAACATGCAACGGTACTCGCCCTTGGTGCCGGGACGGGTCGTCAACTCGATGCGACGATAGCCGGCGTGACAGGTCGGGCACATCAGGTCGGATTTCTTCATGCCGGTGTTATGCCGCGCTTGGACGGTTCTTTCCAGCCTGCGCCGATCACATTTTCTTCGTGCCGCGTTTATATTCGGGCGAGAATTTGCACCCGCACAAATTCCAGCGGAATTGGCTGCACTTAGTCGAGTTCGACAACTTCGCCATTGACCAGCGAGACCCGCCGGTCCATGCGCCCAGCCAATTCCATATTGTGCGTGGCAATCAGCATCGCGACCCGTGTGGCCTTCACGAGTTGCATCAGGGCCTGGAACACGTGGTCGGCCGTGTTCGGGTCGAGATTGCCGGTGGGCTCGTCCGCGAGCAGCGCGCGCGGCGCATTGGCCACCGCTCGCGCGATCGCTACCCGTTGCTGTTCGCCGCCCGACAGTTCCGCCGGCCGATGCTTGATTCGGTCACCCAATCCCAAATAAGCGAGGATCTCGGTCGCACGCTTGACGGTTTCCGATCGTTTCAAGCCGCGGATCATCTGCGGCAGCATCACGTTCTCCAGCGCCGAAAACTCCGGCAACAGGCGGTGCGACTGGTAGACGAATCCGATTTCGGTGCGGCGGATCTGCGTCCTGTCGACGTCCGAGAGGCCAGACGTCGGCGTGCCCCCGACATAAACCTCGCCCTCGTCCGGGCTTTCGAGCAGGCCGGCAATATGCAGCAAGGTCGATTTGCCAGTACCGGACGGCGCCACCAGCGCCACCGATTGGCCCGCCCACAGCGCAAGCTTGGCGCCATTGAGGATGACGAGGGGCGTCTCGCCCTGCATGTACTGCCGCTTGATCTCGTGGAGATAAACGACCGGTACCTCCTCCGTCCCCTCGCTCATCTGATCCTCACTCGTAGCGTAGCGCTTCGACGGGATCGAGGCGGGCAGCCCGCCAGGACGGATAGAGCGTGGCCAGGAAGGACAGCGTCAGCGCCATGATCACGACCGCGGTGGTTTCACCGAAGTCGATCTCGGCCGGCAGTTTTGAGAGGAAGTAAAGCTCGCGCGGAAACAGATCCGTATTGGTGAGCCAGGACAGAAACTGCCGGATCGATTCGATGTTCACGCAGATCAATATCCCGACAAACAGTCCAGTGACGGTGCCGACCACACCGATTGCGGCTCCCGTGATCAGGAATATCCGCATGATCGCGCCTTGCGAGGCGCCCATCGTGCGCAGGATGGCGATGTCGCTGCCCTTGTCCTTCACCAGCATGATCAGACCGGAAATGATGTTCAGCGCCGCGACCAGCACGATCATGGTCAAGATCAGGAACATCACGTTGCGCTCCACCTGAAGCGCATTGAAGAACGTCGAGTTGCGTTGCCGCCAGTCGACCAGAAACACCGGCCGGCCCGCCGCTTCCGTCACCGCCTTGCGGAACGCATCGATGCGGTCCGGGTTGGTCGTGAACACCTCGATCGCCGAGACGTCGTTGTTACGATTGAAGTAGGCCTGGGCCTCGGGCAGCGGCATGAACACGAAGCTCGCATCGTATTCCGACATACCGATCTCGAACACGGCCACGATCTTGTAGGGCTTGATGCGCGGCGTCGTGCCCATCGGGGTCACCGCACCGCGCGGCGCCACCAGCGTGACGTTGTCACCGGCGTGCAGCGACAGCGTGTCGGCGAGCCTGCGGCCGATCGCAACCCCCTGCCCTTCGTCGAATCCTTCGAGCGAACCTTGCTTGATGTTCGAGGCGATCGAGGTGAGATTATTGAGGTCATCGGCGCGAATGCCGCGAACGAAGACGCCTGACGCATTGAACGGCGAGGACGCCAGCGCCTGACCGTCGACGACCGGCGCGGCCAGACGAATGCCCTGCACCTGATTGATCCGGTCAGCGACGTCCTTCCAGTCCGTCAGCGGCGATTCCAGCGGCTGTACCAAAAGATGACCGTTGAGCCCGAGGATCTTGTCGAGCAGTTCCTTGCGGAAGCCGTTCATCACGGCCATCACGATGATCAGCGTGGCGACACCAAGCATGATGCCCAGGAATGAAAACCCCGCGATGACGGAAATGAATCCTTCCTTGCGGCGCGCCCGCAGATAGCGTCCAGACAGCAGCCACTCGAAGGGCGCGAAAGGTGGAGTTTGAACGGGCTCGCTCATGGCTTGGTCCATGTCCGATTTTCACACGATTCGGGCTTATTGTGGCCATGAGGCCACGATTGCCGCCTGCCCCGCGGTGGATAATTAAGTGAGCCGCGCCAGGACGTCCGCCGCGCTCAAGTTCTCGCGCGTGCCGTCGCTGCGGCGCTTGAGTTCGAACTTGCCTTCGGCAAGCCCCTTGGGGCCGACCAGGATTTGCCAGGGAATGCCGATCAGATCGGCGGCGGCGAACTTCGCGCCCGCGCGCTGATCGGTGTCGTCGTAAAGCACCTCGACGCCCTTGGCGGTGAGTTCGCGATAAAGCTGTTCGCAGGCGCCGTCGGTGTCCTCAGAGCCCTGCTTCAAGTTCAGGATCGCAGCCTTGAACGGCGCAACGGCTTCCGGCCATTTGATGCCGGAGTCGTCATGGCAGGCCTCGATGATGGCCCCTAGCAGCCGCGAGACGCCGACGCCGTAGGAACCGCCGTGAATGGCAACTTCCGCGCCGTCAGGACCGGCCACCAAGGCCTTCATCGGCTCGGAATATTTGGTCCCGAAATAGAAGATCTGGCCGACCTCGATGCCGCGGGTGTGAACGCGCTTCTCCGCCGGGACCTCGCGTTCGAAACGCGCCGCGTCATGAACGTCCTCTGTCGCCGCATAGACCGATGTCCACTGCTTGATGATCGGCGTGAGATCGCCGTCGTAGTCGACATTCTCGTCCGGCACCGGCAGATCGAGCACGTCGCGGTCGCAATAGACGCCGGACTCGCCGGTTTCCGCCAGCACGATGAATTCGTGACTGAGATCGCCGCCAATCGGCCCGGTCTCGGCGCGCATCGGGATCGCTTTTAGCCCCATGCGCGCGAAGGTGCGAAGGTAGGCCACGAACATCCGGTTATAGGCGCGGCGCGCGCCGGCCTCGTCGATATCGAAGGAGTAAGCATCCTTCATCAGGAATTCGCGGCCGCGCATCACGCCAAAACGCGGCCGCTGCTCGTCGCGGAATTTC
>NZ_DASSRP010000169.1:0-3442 GCF_035701725.1 Bradyrhizobium sp. | reverse complement strand
ATCGCCATGAACCGGATTGGCGGCAAATCCAACACCGGCGAAGGCGGCGAGGAAGCCGATCGCTTCAAGCCGCTGCCGAACGGCGATTCCATGCGCTCGGCGATCAAGCAGGTCGCCTCGGGGCGCTTCGGCGTCACGACGGAATACCTCGTCAATTCCGACATGATGCAGATCAAGATGGCGCAGGGTGCCAAGCCCGGCGAAGGCGGCCAGTTGCCCGGCCACAAGGTCGACGCTACGATTGCCAAAGTGCGGCATTCGACCCCCGGCGTCGGCCTGATCTCGCCGCCGCCGCATCACGACATCTATTCGATCGAGGACTTAGCCCAGCTCATCTACGACCTGAAGAACGTCAATCCGGACGGTCAGGTATCGGTCAAGCTCGTCTCCGAAATCGGCGTCGGCACCGTTGCCGCGGGCGTTGCCAAAGCGCGCGCCGACCACGTCACCATCGCCGGCTTCGAGGGCGGCACGGGCGCTTCTCCGCTCACCTCGATCAAGCACGCCGGCTCGCCGTGGGAGATCGGCCTTGCCGAAACCCACCAGACGCTGGTGCGCGAACGCTTGCGCAGCCGCATCTCCGTGCAGGTCGATGGCGGCTTCCGCACCGGCCGCGACGTTGTGATCGGCGCGCTTTTGGGCGCCGACGAGTTCGGCTTTGCGACCGCGCCGCTGATTGCGGCGGGGTGCATCATGATGCGCAAGTGCCATCTCAACACCTGTCCTGTTGGCGTCGCTACCCAGGACCCGGTGCTGCGCAAGCGCTTCACCGGCCAGCCCGAGCACGTGATCAACTACTTCTTCTTCGTTGCCGAAGAGGTCCGCGAGATCATGGCGAGCCTCGGTTATCGCACCTTCAACGAGATGGTGGGCCAGACCCAGATGCTCGACCAGACAAAGCTGGTCGCGCACTGGAAGGCCAAGGGCCTCGACTTCTCCAAGCTGTTCGTTAAGCAGAAGGAAGAAAAGGGCCAGAAGATCTATCACGCGGAAGCACAGAACCATCATCTGGAGGCGGTGCTCGACCGCAGGCTGATCGAAAAGGCGCAAGCCGCGCTCGACCGCGGCGCCCCGGTCAAGATCGAGACCGAAATCAACAACACCGACCGTTCGACCGGCGCGATGCTCTCGGGTGCCGTCGCCAAGATCTACGGCCATGCCGGCCTGCCGCTCGACACCATCACCGTGAACCTGACGGGCACCGCCGGTCAGGCGTTCGGCGCCTGGCTCGCCTCCGGCATCACTTTCGACCTCGAAGGCGTCGCCAACGACTATGTCGGCAAGGGCCTTTCCGGCGGGCGGATCATCGTCAAGCCGCCGCGCGACGCCGGCATCGTGCCGGAGGAATCCATCATCGTCGGAAATACCGTGATGTATGGCGCGATCGAAGGCGAATGCTATTTTCGCGGCATCGCCGGCGAGCGCTTTGCCGTGCGCAACTCCGGCGCGGTCGCCGTGGTCGAGGGCGCCGGCGATCACTGCTGCGAATACATGACCGGCGGCATCGTGGTCGTGCTCGGCAGGACCGGGCGCAACTTCGCGGCCGGCATGTCCGGCGGGATCGCCTATGTGCTCGATGAAGACGGTTCCTTCGACAAGCTCTGCAACATGGCGATGGTCGAACTCGAACCGGTGCTCTCGGAAGAGATGATCAACGAGGACGCCTATCACGCTTCGGGCGACCTCGAGGCGCATGGCCGCGTCGACGTGTTCAAGAACCTGCTCGACTCCGACGTCGAGCGGTTGCACGTTCTGATCACCCGTCACGCCAAGCTGACAGGCTCAAAGCGCGCGGCTGAAATTCTGGCTAACTGGAAAACGTGGCTGCCGAAGTTCCGCAAGGTAATGCCGGTGGAATACCGCCGCGCGCTGAAGGAAATGAAGGCAAACGCCGACGCCGAGCCGAAGATCGCAATCGGGGCGTAACTGCATCACGCGTCATTCCGGGACACGCAAGGCGCGAACCCGGAATCTCGCAAGACAATCTCGAGATTCCGGGTCTGCGGCTTTCGCCGCATCCGGAATGACAGGACAAAAATCTCAGGGGCTTTTGGGTTAGATGGGCAAGGTAACCGGTTTTCTCGAATTCGAACGGCACGATCGCAAGTATGCGCCCGTGACCGAGCGGCTGAAGAATTTCAAGGAATTCGTCATTCCCCTGACGGAGAAGGAAACGCGCGACCAGGCCGCACGCTGCATGAACTGCGGCATTCCCTATTGCCACGGCACCGGCTCGGTCGCGCCGGGCACGCCAGGCTGCCCGGTCAACAACCAGATTCCCGACTTCAACGACCTCGTCTATCAAGGCAACTGGCAGGAAGCCTCGCGCAACCTGCACTCGACCAACAATTTTCCGGAGTTTACGGGGCGCATCTGCCCGGCACCGTGCGAGGCCTCCTGCACGCTCAACATCGACGACAACCCGGTCACGATCAAAACCATCGAATGCGCGATCGTCGACCGCGCCTGGGATAATGGCTGGATCAAGCCGGAAGTGGCGTCGGAAAAGACCGGCAAGAAGGTCGCGATCGTCGGCTCGGGCCCTGCGGGCCTCGCCTGCGCCCAGCAACTCGCGCGCGCCGGTCATGACGTGCATGTCTACGAGAAATTCGCCAAGGCCGGCGGCCTGCTGCGATATGGGATTCCCGACTTCAAGATGGAAAAGGGCGTCATCGATCGCCGCGTCGCGCAGATGGAGGCCGAGGGTGTTACCTTCCATTACGGCCACCACATCGGCAATGGCGGCACGCATCCGCGCGAGCTGGTCAGCCAGTACGATGCGGTCGCGCTCACCGGCGGCGCGGAGGCGCCACGCGACCTGCCGATTCCCGGCCGCGAACTCGACGGCATTCATTTCGCGATGGATTTCCTGCCGCAGCAAAATCGCCGCGTCGGCAACGAATCGCTTGGTGGCGTGCGCGAGATTCTTGCCGGCGGCAAACATGTCGTCGTGATCGGCGGCGGCGACACCGGATCAGACTGCATCGGCACCTCGTTCCGGCAGGGCGCGCTGTCGGTGACGCAGCTCGAAATCATGCCCGCGCCGCCCGAGCACGAGAACAAGGGGCTGACCTGGCCGAACTGGCCGCTGAAGATGAGGACCTCATCGAGCCAGGCCGAAGGCGCCAGGCGCGAATATGCCGTGCTGACGCAGAAATTTACCGGCGCCGACGGCAAGGTCGGCAAGCTGCATTGCGTGCAGGTCGACGACAAGTTCAAGCCGGTTGCCGGCACCGAATTCGAACTCGACGCGCAGCTCGTGCTGCTGGCGATGGGATTCGTGCACCCGGTTCACGAGGGGCTGCTGAAATCGCTCGGCGTCGAGCTCGACCCGCGCGGCAATGTCCGCGCCAACACGGCCGACTACCAGACCTCGCTGCCAAAGGTGTTTTCCGCCGGCGACATGCGGCGCGGCCAGTCGCTCGTGGTCTGGGCGATCCGC
>NZ_DASSRP010000168.1:0-17177 GCF_035701725.1 Bradyrhizobium sp. | reverse complement strand
GCGATGCCCGCGAGCATAAGCACGGCTCCCGAGACGAGGGCCATCATTGCAGCAAGCGTCGCAGCGCAAACGGGATCACCGCCGGATAACGGAGCGATGACGCCGAGGATGACCGCGGCCAACGCCGAGTCGGGTCCAAGGACAATGATGCGGCTCGGACCGAATATCGCGTAAGCGAGAAGCGGTACGATGGTTGCGTAGAGACCGTGGATACCGGGTAATCCCGACGCCGCAGCATAGGCAATTCCGACCGGCACCAGCATGGTCGCCAGCACCAGACCCGCGAAGATGTCATGTCGAAGCCACGCAAGCTGGTAGTGGCGGACGGCCTGGACCCCGGGCAACCAATGAATCCAGCGGCTCATCGCGCTCACTCCCATCAGGCGCCAACATGCCCAAAAGATACAGGATCGACCCATCCTGATCACAGGCCTTGACCTATCGCAAACGATCGCGCCCGATACACTCAAACAGCAATTTAGCTGTCGTCCCTGCGAACGCAGGGACCCATAACCACCAACCTTGCTTGTTGCGCGAAAGCTTACCAGCAGCATCTCTAAACGCGCGCGACACAGCGTATGAGTCCCTGCGTTCGCAGGGACGACAGTGTTGGGCATACGCGCACACACCTCAGCGTCCTCGCGACGGAAATCCGCCCGAGTGATCCGAAATTGTGTCCCTCGATAATCGCGACAAGCGCGAGGCGTTTGCGCGGAGAGGGCGCAGGGAATGCCGGGTGATCGACGCACCCGCAGCCTCGTGCGCAAAAGTAAAAAGCACACGAGTTAGTCACCACAGGTTCGCCGAACGATCCGGCATTCCCTGCGCAATGGTTTTACGGTTTCCTTCGGGCTCTCCCCGGGGATCGGGCTTTCTTGTCCCCGTCGCCAGTGCAATGCGCAGGCATTGTCACTCGCTTGATGTCAGCGTCGAGACATCAGGACCACACGACTTCGCCGTCCGCCACATCGCCACTCGTCAGTCGGCAACGCAAGCGTCCATCGCATCCCGCACCCAACGCTCGTGACGATCGCGAAGCGCCCCTCTTGAATCGGGTGCGAGACGCGCGGGCTTCTAAAGGTGATTTGCCCGACGGCACAAGCGAAATTTTTGAAGGCGCCGATCAAGCGCCTAAGCTTTCAAAAGCGGAGGGCAGATCGGGCGTGCTCCGGGCCTGTCTTTGAGCCGACGCAAGCCCCCGCCATCGCCCGCCGGCCGTGAACCATTGCACCGGCGTTGACGACAAATAACCGCCATGGTCGCCGACGGTGGCGCGTGCCGCGAAATGCCCGACGCTGATCGAGGTTGCCGCCAGAGGGATTGCCCGTGCCGATCGTCAGAATTCTCCTCATGCTTTTCGCGCTGGTTTCGCCTGCCCTCGCGCAGGACGGCAAAAGCGATACGGCGGCCGCACGCGAAGCCGCGATGGATTTCCGCGTCTACGTTGACGGGGTGAAGAGAAAAGGCGAACGGCCTGACCTGACCCGGCCAGAAGTCGCAGCCCAGCTTGGGCATGTTTTCAATCTCGACGCCTTGAACGCGCTGCCGCCGGTGCAAGGCGGCGATCTGCCGTGGCTGCTCGACTGGATCGAGGCCGCAAACACCGTGAACAAGCTGATCCTGCTCTATGGCGCGAAGGCGGGGCCGCAACCCGATCTCGCAGCGCTCCAGCGCAACATGACCGAGTACGAGGACCAGTACGCCGCGGCCGTGAACTTCCTGATCCGCGCCCAGGCGCGCGAGGCGACAGCGACCAAGATGTTTCTGGCCGACCTCAAGCCCGAGGAGCGCACGCGTATACGTGAGGAAGGGTTCACGCGCGCACGCGGTTCCAGCGCCGAGTTCATTCTCGCGACGATCTGCGCGGTGATCGACAGCGGCGGCAAGCCCGAAAACGCCCGCCTGGTGGCGGCCGCGATCCGCGACACAAAGGAAGTATGGGCGGGCTATTTCCTGCCGAAGGATCGGCCGCGCATCCTGCAAGTGCTGGCCGAGTATTCCAAGCGGGTGCCGGATGAGACCGCACGGGCCGATCTCGTCGCCTTCACCAGCGCGATCGAAAAGGTGGATTGATCCGGCGTCATATTGATCTGATGTGTTCCTCCGGCTGAATCGGTTGCCGCAATCATCGCGCAAGACAGGAATGATTGCGGGACGCATCTGACATCAAATCACGAAAAATCCGTGCGTGCCGTCGCGCTGGAGCTGTTCGACCAGACCATGTTCCCAATCGAGATAGGCCTGCATCGCTTCCCGCGAGGCTTGCGTGCCCTCATAGGGACGGCGGTAGCGGTGGGCGGGATCTGGCTTCGGCAGCGCTTGCGGTGGGCCTTCTTCGAGCGCGCCGTCGTAGCCGCCCTCGAGCACATAGACCTCGAACGCCATCTGCGCGAGCCAGGACGCCGTCATGTTGGCGCGAACGCCCAAGGGGTCCGTCAGCAAGATCCGTGCGCCGCGCACCGGCGCGGCCATGTCGATTTCCTGCACCAATTGCCCGCCGGGATAATGGCAAAAGCCTTCGATGTGCCCGGCGGCATAGTCTTCGGCGGAGCGAACGTCGAAACGATAAAGCGTGCGGGTGGTGTCGGCCTGCAACGCGGCCGCCTCCAGCGGCGTGAGGTGCTTGACGCCGGCGCGATAGGCAACGTCCCGCGCGCTTCGTTTCGCCGCTTCGGACGAGCCGACGCCGCCATGCCGGTCGGCGCCCTGCTCGAGCGTCTGGTTCGCCAGCGTCCAGCCGATGGTGCCGTTGCGCAGCGCCACCACCTTGTTGGCGATGCCGGCATTGATCAGCGATTGCGTGCCGATGATCGAACGGGTGCGTCCGGCGCAATTGATGATGATGGTGGTGGAGGAATCCGGCGCGACATGGCCGGCGCGCAGCACCAGCTCCGCGCCGGGCACGCTGAGCGAGCCGGGGACGTTCATGGTGGCATATTCATCCGGCCGGCGAACATCGAGAATCCGGATATCGGCGTTGCGCGCGATCAGGGCTGCGACTTCTTCGGCCGATAATGAAGGCGTGTGGCGCCGCGCCTCGACCAGTTCGCCGAACGCCTTGGCATAGGAATTGACGTCGATGAAAATCTCAAAGTCAGCCCTTCGCCATCCCTCCAGGCCGCCTTCGAGCTCGCGCACATCGCTGTAGCCGAGCCGGGCGAGGAGAGCTGCCGCCTCGGCGACGAGGCCCTCGCCGGCATCGTAAAGGACGATCGGAACATCCCGGCGCGGCAGCCTCGCCGCGGCCTCGATCGCGATCCGCCCCAAAGCCATGTTCGCCGCGAACAAGGGATGTCCGGTGGCAAAAGCGGCCTCGTGACGCAGATCGAGCAGCGCGATTTCCTCACGCAGCAACAACATCTTGCGGATTTGCGATGGGGTGACGGAGGGGATGGTCATGGGCTCGCGACTGGCCGGAGGGAACAGCAGCCTTGCACCCTCACATCAAATATTTCAACCCAAGCCCTTGACCCCGGCCAGCCTTGATCCGGCCGGCCTCTAACTTGGACCCAAGGCGAACCGGAACTTCTGGCTAACGCACACGTTTATTTGGGTTAAACCGGTGGTCCGAAAACGGCGGGGGTTGGCTTGGAGCGTATGGAACGGTTCGAGGCCTCGAAGTCAAGCGAAGGCCGCTCTCGCATGCTGATCGATGCGATCACCGATTACGCGATCTACATGCTTGATCCCGACGGCACCATCACCAGCTGGAATTCCGGGGCCAAGCGTTTCAAGGGCTACGACGAATCCGAAATCATCGGTGAGAACTTCGCGCGCTTCTACCCGGAAGAGGACCGCAAGGCGGGACTGCCGCAGCGCGCGCTCGACACTGCGCGGCGCGAGGGCCGCTACGAAACCGAAGGCTGGCGCGTCCGCAAGGACGGCAGCCGGTTCTGGGCCTATGCCGTCATCGATCCGATCCGGGACAGCGAAGGCAGGCTGATCGGTTTCGCCAAGGTCACGCGCGACCTGACCGAGCGGCGCAAGGCCGAAGCCGCGCTCCGCGAAAGCCAGGAACAGTTTCGTCTTCTGGTGCAGGGCGTCACCGATTACGCCATCTTCATGCTGACCCCGCAGGGTTACGTATCGAGCTGGAATTCCGGCGCGCAGCGCATCAAGGGATACGCGCCCGAGGAAATCATCGGCCAGCATTTCTCGCGCTTCTATCCCGAAGCGGATCGTGAGGGCGGCCTGCCGCAACTGGCGCTCGATGTCGCGGCACGCGAGGGACGGTTCGAACGCGAAGGCATCCGCATCCGCAAGGACGGCACGCAGTTCTTTGCTCACGTCGTCATCGACGCGATCTACGACGATGACGGATCGCTGCTCGGCTTTGCCAAGATCACCCGTGACATCACCGAGCGGCGCAATGCCGCCCGCGCGCTGGAGGAAACCCGGGAAGCGCTGCTGCAGTCGCAGAAGATGGAAGCGATCGGACATCTGACCGGCGGCATCGCCCACGACTTCAACAATCTGCTGATGGCGATTCAGGGCAGCCTCGAGCTTCTGCAGCGTCGGTTGCCCGGCCACGACCCGAAGGTCGCGCGGCTGATCGACAATGCGCTTCAGGGGACGCGGCGCGGCTCCGCGCTGACCCAGCGCATGCTGGCCTTTGCGCGCCGTCAGGAACTCAAGCTGGCGCCGCTCGACGTGCGCGAGGTGGTGCAGCAGATGACCAATCTGCTGCAAAGCTCGCTTGGTCCCTCGACGCGGGTCGAAATGCAATTCCCGCCCGAGCTTCCTCATGTCGTCGCCGATGCCAACCAGCTCGAGCTCGCGCTGTTGAATCTCGCGATCAATGGCCGCGACGCGATGCCCGATGGGGGCACCATCATCATCCGCGCGGGCCGACGAACGGGCGCACCGGGCCTGAAAGCGGGAAACTATGTCTGCATCAGCGTCAGCGATACCGGCACCGGCATGAGCGAAGAGACGTTGCAGCGGGCGATGGAGCCGTTCTTCACGACCAAGGGCGTCGGCAAGGGCACGGGCCTCGGCCTGCCGATGGTTCATGGTATGGCCCAGCAATCCGGCGGCACACTGCTCCTGAAGAGCAGACTGGGTCAGGGAACGTCGGCCGAACTTTATCTGCCGGTTGCGCGGGGAGAGACCGCTTCCACGGAACCGGACGCGATGGCGCGTACGCCGCACACCGACAGGAAGCTCGCAATCCTCACGGTGGATGACGATCCGCTCGTCGCACTCAACACCTCGGCGCTGTTGGAAGAGCTCGGTCACACCGTCTACAGCGCGCCGTCGGCGATGCACGCGCTCGACATTCTGCGCCGGGAAAAGAAGATCGACCTGACGATCACCGATCAATTGATGCCGGGCATGACCGGCTCCGAACTCGCCAGCCGCATCCGGGCCGAGAATGCGCAGATGCCGATCATCCTTGCCACCGGCTATGCCGAACTGGCGCCCGGCGAGGGCGAGGGACTACCGCGGCTCGCCAAGCCGTTCAGCCAGCGCGAACTGGCGGAGGCCATTGCCCGCGCCGTCAGCCCGTGAACTGGCGTAAAGCCTGCTGCGGACCGACGCGAAATTCTTGAGTGGCCGCAACAAACATCCGATATCTCACCCCACACGATGCTGCGATTTGACCGCGGCCGATGACGCGATAGAATTTGCGAAAAAGGGGAGAGCAAGATGGAGGATCGCGCGGCGCAAGGTGCAGCCGAGTGGCTTTTGGCCAAACATCGCGCCAAACATCGCTTCACGACCCTTGCCGGCGAGGCCAAGCCCGCAACCGTCGCCGACGCCTACGACATCCAGGATCGCTACGTCGCGCTGCTCCGCCGCGATAAAGGCGAGAGCATCGGCTACAAGGTCGGCCTGACCTCGGCGACGATGCAGGCGTTTTGCCGAATAGATCATCCGATTGCGGGCGTGGTCCTTGCTTCGCGCGTGCACCGTTCGCCGATCACGATCCGCCGCGCCGATTTCGGCCGGCTCGGTCTTGAGTTCGAGATTGCCGTCCGCATCAAGTCCGAGATCCCTGCAACTGAAAAGCCGCTGACCGCGGAGGCGATCGCGCCGCACATCGGCGGCGTTTGCGCGGCGATCGAACTGGTCGATGACCGCGCCGCTGATTATGCCGACCTCGACGTGCGCTCGCTGGTGGCGGACAATTCCTGGAATGCCGGCATCGTGCTATCCGAATTCAGCTCCAACTGGCCCGACCTGTCGCTGATGCGGGGACGCGCCAGCCGGAATAACGATCCAATCGGCGACGGATATGGGCGCGACATTCTCGGGCATCCCTTCAACTCGGTCGCCTGGCTCGCAACGCATCTGGCGTCGCGCGACACCGCGCTGAAGGCCGGCCAGATCGTGATGACCGGGAGCGTGATGAAGACGGTTTTCCCCGAATCGGACGGCGGCTATCGCTTTGACCTCGCAGGATTGGGCGCGGTCGAGGTGCAGGTTTTTGCCTGATCCCGGCTGTCCTGGAATGGCCGTACATTTTTCCTGAAAGCGGCACGGTCGCCAGGAGAGCGCAACGGCTGCCTTCGGCCCGACATAGTCGGCCGCCTAAAATCGGCGGGAGGAACGCGGGCTGCTCGGGACAGGAGCGTTCAATCCGTGATAATTCGAATCAGGCTGTCCTCGTCACTAGCAGGCTAACGACATCGTGAGCGTCCCCGGAACCCGCCCGTCAGCGATCGCGCGCATCCGGGCCCTGTTGAGCCAACCCGCCCACCACTACCGCCCGGCCACCACGGTTTTTCTCGAACTCAACGTCGATCGCGTCGCGGACGAATTGGGACTGGCCGCGCTCGGCGGCGAGCGCGGCGCGGAGAACCGGCCGACGTCGGACGCGCAGACCATGGACGATGTCGAACGCAAGATCGTCGAGCGCGTCGAACAGCACAAGCAGGACGCCAACGCCATCTATCTCGAACAGCTTCACACCTATGACGAGCGGATGAACGCGCTTTCATTCGAGGAGCGCTTTGCCACCATCCAGCAGGCGGCGCCGGAAGCGGTGGGCGATTTTCGCGCCGAAGCCACCGTCGGCCGCGACGAGCTTTTCGTGTTGCGGCGCCGTCTCAACGAATCCGAGCTCGAGCGCGAACAGTTTCGTAAGACCCACCGCATCGAACGCCCGGCACGGCTGTCAAGCCCCGGCAAGGTAATCCTCAAGGCCGGCATCCTGGCGGTCCTGTTCATCATCGAAGTCGTGATCAACGGCAGCTTTCTTGCCAAGGCCAATCTCGGCGGCCTGCTTGGCGGAGCGGTGCAGGCCGTGACCTTCGCAGCGCTCAACATCATCGCCAGCTTCTTCTGGGGGCTGGTGCTGATCCGCCTCGTCAACCGCCGCAACTATCTCTTGAAGCTGGTGGGCATGATCTCGTTTCTGGCCTATCTGGCTTTTGCGATCGCACTCAACCTGACACTGTCGCACTTGCGCGAAATTCCCCCGGTGGTGAGCCTGAGCGACAATGTCGGACAGGAAGTGCTGCATCGGCTGCTGACCGCGCCGTTCGCGCTGACTGACATCAATTCGTGGCTGTTGTTCGCGCTCGGCTTCGTCTTCTCGCTGATTGCGATGGCCGACGGGTTGATGTTTTTCGATCCCTATATCGGCTATGCCGGGCTCGAGCGGCGCTGGATCGAGGCGACGCGCCAGTTTGCCGATACCCGTAGCGAACTGATCGAGCGGCTGCGCGATATCCGTGAGGACGCCACCGAGACCATGAACGAGGCGGCGCGCGACCTGTCGGTCCGTCGCAGCGAATACGATTCGCTGTTGCAGGGCCGCGTGCGGCTCGCCCAGCGCTTCGACCAGCATCAGAACCAGATCGAACAAACCGGCCGCGCTTTGCTCGAGATCTATCGCGAGGCCAACCGCAAGGCGCGCACAACGCCTGCTCCCGGCCATTTCACCAGGCCCTATGCGATGGAGCGGATCAGTTATGCAGGCGGCGAGCCGAGCGAGAGCGCCCGCGAGAACCTGCGCACCATGATCGGCCAGACCCAGGATCTGTTGAGCCAGCAGGTCAAGGCGATTCACGAGGCCTTCGAGCAGGCGATGCGCACCTATCGCGAAATCGACGAATTGCTGCCGGAGAAGAAACGTGGCCAAGAACTCTAGGCGCCGGCCGCGGCAGCGCTCCTCCTCCGCGCTCGGCTGGTCCGGCGTCGCCGGCGTGCTGCTGTTGTTGCTCGCGATCGGTTCCGGCGGCGCGCTCGCTTATTTCTATTTCGCAAGCCCCGAACGGCCGGTGCTCGATGCCAACACGCTGTGCCCGGTCGACGGGCCGAAGGGAATCACCGTCGTTCTGGTCGACACCTCCGACGATTTGCCGGACACGACGCGACGCGAGGTGCTCGGCCAGCTCGACGATATGATCACGACGCTACCGCCGTTCTACAAGCTCGACATCCGCGTGCTCGACATCGCCGGCGTGCGCAGCCGCTCGCTGTTTGCGAAATGCAATCCCGGCGACGGCGCCGGCTTGAGCGAGTGGACCGATAATCCCCGGATTGCGCGGCTGCGCTGGATCGAGGATTTTCGCAAACCCGCCGCCGAGGCGGTGAAGAGCAGCATTTCTTCCGCGAAAGCGAGCAGCTCGCCGATCATGGCCGCGATCCAGGACATTGCGATTGGAGAATTCTCCGGCGCCGCCACGGAAAACGCCCGGAAAACACTCTATGTTATTTCCGACATGATCGAATATACCAAAGACTACAGCCAATATCCGCGCGCCGGCGATTTGTCTTTCCAGCGCTACAGGCAGTCGCCGGCCTATTTGAAGTTCCGCACCGATCTGCACGGCGCCACGGTGATCCTGCGCTACGTGACGCGGCAGACCGGCAGTCAGCAGATCCTGGACAGCACCAAGCATATGGAATTCTGGAAGGCCTGGATCGAGGACAATCGCGGCACGTTCGGCGGCGTCAAGCGGCTGCAGGGGGCCTGACGTCATGGCCGTCCGCGACTTCAAGTTCAAAACCGACCTGCCGCCCGGCCTCGTCAACGGGCTGTTGTTCTTTGCCGTCGTCGCGCTCGGCTCTGGCTATATCATTTTCTCCAAGCTGCACGATTTCGGCGCACTCGCGGTCACCGCGGTTCCGGTCCTGGTCATGATCGGCTATGCCGTGCTGCTCGGGGCCCGCCTGTTCCGCCTGCGCGACGATCAGTCCGGCGACAATCTTTATTACATGGGCTTTCTGTTCACGCTGACGAGCCTTGCGGTCTCGCTCTATCAATTTTCGGCGGCCGGTTCGGCCGAACAGATCGTACAGAACTTCGGCATTGCGATTGCCTCGACGATCGCCGGCATCACCTTGCGCATCATGTTCAACCAGATGCGGCGCGACCCGGTCGAGACCGAGGCCGCCTCGCGGCTCGAACTGGCCGAGGCCTCGCGGCGGGTGAAGCGCGAACTCGAAAGCTCGATCCTCGAATTCGGCTATTTCCGCCGCATGACCCAGCAGTCGATCACCGACGCGCTCGACGAGGTGCGGGAAAGCATCGGCAAGGCGCACGAGAAATTTGCCGACGAGCTGAACAAGCTCGCGACCAGCACGAGCCTGCCGTTCGAGGAATCCTCCAAGCTCTCGGGCGCGACGCTGGCGAGCCTGAACAAGCGGACGATCGAAGTGCTGGAAATATCCAGGCAATTGGTACAGGAGGGCGAGGAGCTCGCCAAGAACACCACCAGCATCGTGCGCTCGATCGATGCGCTGTTTGCGCGTCTGACCTCGCACCGCACCTCCGAGGAAGCGATCGGAACCCAGCTGATCCCGATGATCGAACGCCTGACCGAATCGGTCGATGCGCTCAACGACAGCGCAGAGAGCCAGGCGAGGAGCGCGGAGATCAGTTCGCGGCATGCCCAGAATGTGGTCGTTGCCATGAAGGAACTCCTGATCGAGATCCAGGCGACACGGCGCGGCATCATTCCGCGCGCGTTGGGTTTCATGGTGCCGCGCTCGGGCAGGGATCCGCGAAGGTAGAGCAGAAAGACAGAGGTCAGGCAGCAGGATGGAAGGACAGATCCTCGAGCAACGATCATCGTACCGGCGGGGCCTGGTGCTCGGGCTCACCATGGCCGAGATCATGGTGCTATTGGTGTTTTGCCTGCTGATTGCGATGGCCGCGTTCCTCAAACGCGAGGAGACCCGGCGCGTCGCCGCCGAGCAGGAACTCAAGCAGGAGAAGGCGCAGAACGCAGAGATCCGCGACGTCGTCAATTCCCTGAGCAAGAGCGCGGCGGTGGCCGAGAAGGTGGAAAGCCTCTCCGGCTTGAGCGATCCCCAGGCGATCGACCAGTATTGGCGCGAACTCGTCGACAGCCGCAGCGTCATCAAGGAAATCGAGAAGAACCTGTCGGCGAAGGAGCTGCGCGAGGGTGCCGCCAATATCGCGGCGCTGCGCGCCAATGGCATCGACGTCGACAAGGCTATACGCGACGCGGAAATCGTCGGCGCCATCAACCGCGCGATGTCAAAGCCCGGCGAGCCGCCGGTGTCGGCGCAAAACGTGCTCGACACCCTGGCGCGGGGCATGGCGGGCGATGGCGGAGGCCATCAGTGGCCGCCGATCATCCGGATGAGCGAGGCCGACGGCTATTTCTTCAAATCCGGCAGCGCCGAATTGTCGCCGAGCTTCCGCGACGCGCTCGCCGTCAAGACGCCGATCGAGATCCTGAACTACATCCGCAAATACGACGTCGATATCATCGAGGTCGTCGGCCACACCGACGAGCGGCCGATCGGGGCGCGGCAATTTTCCAACCTCGACCGCGACCTGCTGCCGGTCCTGAAGAACGACGCCGGCGTCATCAGCCTGGTGCCGGCCGACAATGCCGGGCTCGGCCTGGCGCGCGCGGTCGCCGTGGTCAGTGTGCTGCGGCAAAGTCCGCTGCTCGCCGGCTACAAGCTGATCCCGTTGTCCGGCGCGCAGCTCGTCAATACCGATGAGACGCTGGCGATCTCGCCCTCGCCCGGCGATATCCAGCAGCGCCGGCGCATCGAAATCCGCTTGCGAAAATCCTCGAGCGGCGAGACGACCGGAAGCCTGCCGCCGACCGCGGCGGCGGTGCCGCGCTAGCAGCGGACTGTCGCTGCCGCCGTGCAGGCCGTTTCGTCAGTGCTGATAGATCAGGCGCGCGCTGATTGTGCCTTCCAGCGCGCGAATTTCATCGAGCAACTGGCTGCAGTCATGGCCGGCGAGGTCGAGATCGATCACGACATAGCCGATCTCGCTGTCGGTCTCGAGATATTGGGCGGCGATATTGATATCGCGCTGGAGGAACACCTCGTTCAGGCGCCGGAGCATGCCGGGCACGTTGTGATGGACGTGGCTGAAGCGCACGCCATGGGCGCGCGAGTGAAGCTGCACCTGCGGGAAATTGACCGCGCCCATGGTCGAGCCGTTGATGCAGTAGTCGAGCAGCTTGCGCGCGACTTCCCTCCCGATTCTTTCCTGCGCCTCCTCGGTCGAGCCGCCGATATGCGGGGTCAGGATCACATTGCCGAGGCCCTGCACCGGGGTTTGAAAGCGTTCGGCGTTCGATGATGGCTCGACGGGGAAAACATCGAGCGCTGCCCCCGCCAGATGACCATCGCGGAGCGCTGACGCGAGCGCCTCGAGATCGACCACAGTGCCTCGGCTGTTGTTGATCAGGCAGGAACCCGGCTTCATCAGGCGCAATTCCTTCGCACCGATCATCTTGAAGGTTTCCGGGGTTTCCGGAACGTGTAGGCTGACGACGTCGCTTTGCGCCAGCAGCGTCTCCAGCCGATCCACCGGCTCGGTGTTGCCGTGCCGGAGCTTGTCGGTACGGTCGAAATAGATCACCCGCATGCCCATGGCTTCGGCAAGCGTGGAAAGTTGCGAGCCGATATTGCCGTAACCGACGATGCCGAGCGTGCGGCCGCGCACCTCGCGGCTGCCGGCCGCCGACTTGTCCCAGCCGCCGGCATGCGCCGACACCGAGCGCGGAAAGATCTGCCGAAGCAGCATCACGATTTCGCCGATCACGAGTTCGGCGACGCTTCGTGTGTTCGAGAACGGCGCGTTGAACACGGGAATGCCGCGCTTGCGGGCCGCAGCGAGGTCGACCTGGTTGGTGCCGACGGAAAAACAGCCGACCGCGACGAGTTGATCCGCGGCCGCGAACACATCCGCCGTGAGCATGGTGCGCGAGCGAATGCCGAGCAACGAGATACCCTTGAGAGCGCTGTGAAGGGCATCGCCCTCCAGCGCCTTCGGCAGCCGCGCGATATCGGTGAAGCCGGAGCTCTGCAGCAGCTCGACCGCGCTGTCGTTGACGTTTTCCAGCAGCAGGAGCTTGGATTGTTCGGCGCGTATGGTCATGTCGCTTCCGGATGACAGCCGGTCGGAAAGCTTGGCCCGACCGTGCTCAGGGATATGGGTCTTAGAGATATGGGCTGATTCGATCCAGCCGATAGACCAGGCAGCTCCATTCCGCCAGGCCAGCCCCTCTCCATGGCCGGGCCGCAGAGCACATCTTCGTTCCGCAACGAGGACGCGAAAAAGTCCATAAGATTAACGGCAGGTTTAAGAATTAATGGCAGGTAAGCTCGGCGGATGGAGTTTTCGATGTCGAAATTTGGAATTAGCGCCAAGCTGCTGTTTTTTTCTGCGATCATCTTTGCCGGCTACGCTTTTCTCGCCTGGCTCGCCAGCCACAAGATCTACCAGACGATCACCACCGAGCGCATCGACATGGTCCGTCATGTCGACGAGGTGGCGGTATCGATGGTCAAGACCGCCTATGCCCGCTTTCAGAGCGGCGAACTGACCGAGGAAGCCGCCAAGACGCTGGTCAAGAACCAGCTGCGGACGGTGAAATACGGCGCCACCGGTGAATATTACTATATCCACGATTACGAAGGCACCTGCGTCCTGCACGGCGGAAAGCCGGAGCGCGAGGGTCAGAACTTCATCGGCTTCGTCGACAATAACGGCCGGCAGATCATCAAGGAGCAGATCGAGGCGGGCCGCAGCGGCACCGGCGCGGTCATTGCGCTGAGCCCGGTCGGACGCGCCGGTTCAACGCAACCGGTGTCGAAGCTGAGCTATGCGATCGCCTTCGAGCCCTGGCGCTGGGTGATCTCGACCAGCATGTTCGTCGACGACATCGATACGCGCTATGGCGAAGTCGCCTGGCAGTTCTTCCTGATCGCGGGCGCCGTCGGCCTGTTCATGGCGTTCTGCGCCTATTGGCTGTCGCGCCAGATCACCAAGCCGCTCGGCCGCCTCGTGCAATTCACCGAGCAGCCGCTCGCGGCTGTGCCTTCCGCTGAATTCGAACGCGACCTGCGCCTGAAGGACGAAATCGGTACGCTGGCCCGCGCGCTGCAGGTCTTCAAGGAGAAATCTTCGGAAGCCGAGCGGCTGCGCGGCGAAGTCGACAGCCAGAAGAGCGGGGCCGAAGCGGCCCGTCGCAAGAGCCTGGCCGACATGGTCACAACCGTCGAGACCGAGACCGACAATGCCGTGCACGGCATCGACAAGCGAATGGCGGCGATGACCGAGGCCGCTTCGGTGATGAGCCGGTCGGCGGACCTGGTCGGCACCAGCGCGCAAACCGTCGCTTCGGCTTCCGCGCAAGCGCTCAACAACGCGCAGACGGTCGCCAGCGCGGCCGAGCAATTGTCCAGCTCGATCCGCGAGATCAGTTCGCAGGTCTCAAATGCGACCAAGGCGACGAGCGCCGCGGTCAGCCGCAGCGAGAGCGCCCGCACCACCATCGCAACGCTTGCCGAAGCGGTGGCGCGGGTCGGCCAGGTGACGACGCTGATATCGGAGATCGCTTCGCAAACCAACCTGCTTGCCCTCAACGCGACCATCGAGGCAGCGCGAGCCGGCGAAGCCGGCAGGGGCTTTGCCGTGGTCGCGAGCGAAGTGAAATCTCTGGCGACGCAGACGGCGCGATCGACCGAAGAGATCAATCGCCAGATCGGCGAAATTCAGAGCATCACCCAGGAAACCGTTCGGGGCATGGACGACGTCAGCAGCACGGTACGCACCATCGACGAAATCGCCAGTTCGATTGCGGCGGCCGTCGAGGAGCAGCACGCGGCAACCTCCGAGATTTCCCGCAACGTGACCGAGACCGCCAACGGCGCCCGCGAGGTTTCGACCCGCATCACCGAAGTGTCGGACGAGGCGACACGGCTCGGCGGCGAAGCCGGGCGGGTCCACGACTGTGCCGCCGACGTGTCGGAGGCGGTATCGTCGCTGCGCCGGGTCATCGTCACGGCCGTGCGCAGTTCCGCCGCGGCCTGACGGCAGCGCCCCGTCGCCGTCATCGGCGCGGCACCGGCGGATATTGTTGCGGTGCCTCGGCGCGATCATACATGCTGTAATCGCGCGTGATTTCGAAGGCCTTGCGATCTGCAGCCTCCGTAGCGCCGACCTCGCTTTCGGAAAGCACCAGAAACTTTCCGTCCCGATAGACGCTTTTGAACAGCTCGCCGGCGACGGGCTCCGTCGGCTCCGCATCGTAATAGGAAACCCAAACCGCACGGACTACCGAACTGGCGCGCGCAGGTTCGACCATGGGACCGATCCGCAGCCGGTAGTCCGCGAAATGCTGCTCGCGCCCTGCGCGCTGGATCGCGCGATGTTGTGCGTGTTCACGCCAGCGGATCAGCGCTTGCTCATCGGCCCACCATTGATGCGACAGGATGACGCCGGGGCGGTCGATGCTGCGGTAGCGATCGATGAACTCGACGCCGCCGCTCCGCTCCAGTTCCGGCCTCAACAGGGCCGCGAGATTGAAATAATTCTCCGCATGCCCTTGCAAAGGCGTCACTTCAAAAAACAGTCCGATCATCGATGCCACCCTCGAAAGCCGCCGGACATGTCACTCGGCAAACCGCCAGACGACTGTAATCCCCGCGGACCTGGAACGCTACAGCCGAGGGTTCACAAGGAGTTTGCGTTCGACGTTGAAGCCGGGCGGCCGCCTGCTTCGCCGCTTGTCCCTGCCGCTTGCCCTCGCCGCCGAACGGGCGCACAAATGATCGCAAAAGACGCCGAAACAGAACGACCTGGAGGAACGTCATGATCTTTACAGGCACAACCGCTGCCGGCGAGACCATCACCTATCACGACGGCAAGCGCTATTTGTGGATGCTGTCCTACATTCCACCACTGGTCCCGCTCGTGTCCTACTGGCTCTATCTCGAGACCGGCCATGCGGCGGTCACGCTCATTCCGTTCGTTTTCATCTTCGGTCTGATCCCGCTGCTCGACGCCGTGATCGGCGAGGACCAGCACAATCCGCCGGCCGAGGTGGTGGCCGCGATGGAGAAGGATCCGTATTATTTGCGGCTTGCGCGCATCTCGGTGGTGATGCCGTGGCTCAACTACATCGCCTTGATTGCCTTTGTCGGCACGCAGAACCTGCCGTGGTGGTCATATCCCTTCCTGTTGCTCGGCGTCGGCACCATTGACGGCGGCGCGCTTTTGGTCGGACACGAACTCGGCCACAAGCCGGACCGGTTGAATCGTTTGTTCGGCATCCTCGCCAACAACGCGGTCGGCTATGCCCACTTCCGCATCGAGCACAACCGCGGCCATCACACCTGGGTGGCGACGCCGGAAGATCCGGCCAGCGCGCGCTTTGGCGAATCCATCTACGCCTTTGCCAGGCGCGAGCTGCCGGGGGCATTCAAGCGCGGCTGGCGCAACGAAGCCGAACGACTGACCAAGCGGGGCAAGCCGGTCTGGTCGATCGAAAACGAGATCCTTCTCGGTTTTGCACTGACGCTTGTCGTTGCGGCCGTGCTGATCGCGCTGTTCGGCTGGAAGGTGGCGCCGTTCATTGTCGCGCACCATTTCCTCGGCTGGTACGCGCTGACCCAGGCCAACTATGTCGAGCACTATGGACTACTACGCGAGAAGCTGCCGAACGGACGCTATCAGACCGTCGAGCCACGCCATTCCTGGAACACCAACCACATCGTCTCGAACCTGATGACGCTTCACCTGCAACGCCATTCCGACCATCACGCCAACCCGATGCGGCCCTACCAGTCGCTTCGCGACTTCGACGACATCCCGCGCCTGCCGAACGGCTACACCGGCATGTTTGCGCTCGCGGCGGTCCCGCCGCTCTGGTTCCGCGTGATGGATCCGAAAGCGCTGGCCTGGGCCGGCGGCGACATCGGCAAGCTCAACGTCGGCGATCGCGCGGCCGGGAGAAGTGGCTGATATCACGGGGAATATCGGCCGGCTTTTCGGCGGCGAAATGCCGCGCCCGGAACACTGAAATGCCGGGCCGGCGCGCCGCGCGCTACAAATTTTGTTATGATTCATTTGCTATAATCGGGTGAGAACGAACATCATTGCCAGCGTTGCGATTTTCGAAGTTCGTCGCATTATTCGAAAAGACCGGCTTCGGACGTCTGAACCGCCCCGCGCGGCGCTGACACCAAGATCCGCTGCTGTTCGTAGCCATGGACGATCATCGCGAGCCCTTATTGCAGCCTTCGCCGCCAAAGATCGATGTCCAGTCGCAGGAGCCGGTCTGGACGGCTGAGCGGCGCGATCTTTGGCAGCGCATCGAACGGCATGATTTCGAGCCGGATACGCCGCTGAACTTTACCCATCGGCTGGCACGCGATCACGGATGGAGCCTGGACGAGGCGCGCGGCGCCGTCGCAGCCTACCGCCGCTTCTGCTTTCTCGCCCTCGTCTCGCCGACGCCGGTCACGCCGAGCGAAGTCGTCGATGAGGTCTGGCATCAGCATCTGATCTATTCGCGCGACTATTGGGATCGATGGTGCGGACAGACGTTGCGCGCTCAACTGCATCACGACCCCACGCCCGGCGGCGCAGAAGCTCAAGCGCTCTACCGCCGGCAATACGCCGAGACGCTGGCGCTGCACGAACGCTTCTTCGGGCCGCCGAGCGCTGTGCTTTGGCCCGCAACACATCTGCGCTTCGCCGGTCCGCGCTATCATATGACGGACCGCGGCCGCTGGTTTATCGTGCCCAAGCCCGCTCCGTGGATTCGCCGTCACTTCGGGAGGTGAACTGATGAGTTGGAATCCGTTCGACTGGACCGCCGGCCCGTTCCTCACCCTTTATGTCGCGCTTGCCGCGATCGTGTTCCTGCAGGGCTTTCGCATGCGCTCGATGATCGGACCGGCCAGGCTCGCCAGCCATCGGCTCGGAATTCTTGAGC
>NZ_DASSRP010000167.1:0-2732 GCF_035701725.1 Bradyrhizobium sp. | reverse complement strand
AATGCACCCGAATTCACGGTGACCGAACTGTCCTCCGCGCTGCGCCGAACGGTGGAGGATGCCTATGGGCATGTCCGGGTGCGCGGCGAAATCACCGGTTTCCGCGGCGCCCATGCCTCCGGCCACTGCTATTTCGCGCTCAAGGACGACGGCGCGAAAATCGAAGCGGTGATCTGGAAGGGCACGCATTACCGGATGCGCTTCAAGCCCCAGGAAGGTCTTGAGGTCATCGCCACCGGCCGGCTGACGACCTATCCCAGCTCGTCGAAATACCAGATCGTGATCGAGGCGCTCGAACCCGCCGGCATCGGCGCGCTGATGGCGCTGATGGAAGAACGCAAGAAGAAGCTGGCCGCCGAAGGCCTGTTCGATGAGGCGCGCAAGCAGTTGTTGCCCTGGCTGCCCGAGGTGATCGGCGTCGTCACTTCGCCGACCGGCGCCGTGATTCGCGACATCCTGCACCGGCTCGAAGACCGTTTTCCCCGTCGCGTGCTGGTGTGGCCGGTGCGCGTGCAGGGTGAGGGCTCGGCCGAACAGGTGGCAGCCGCCATTCGCGGATTCAACGCTCTGCCGGAGGGCGGCCGAATTCCGCGCCCCGATCTTCTGATCGTGGCACGCGGCGGCGGCTCGCTGGAAGACCTCTGGTCGTTCAACGAGGAGGTCGTGGTCCGCGCGGCGGCCGACAGCATGATCCCGCTGATTTCGGCGGTCGGCCACGAGACCGACGTCACCCTGATCGATTTTGCCGCCGACAAGCGCGCGCCGACCCCGACGGCCGCGGCGGAGATGGCGGTTCCGGTTCGCAGCGAACTGCTGCTCGAAGTGGCGTCGCTGACGCGGCGGTCGATGCTGTGCTGGCAGCGCGGCCAGGAAATGCGCCGCAACGAATGGCGCGCCGCGGCCCGCGCGCTGCCAAGCCTGGGCGAACTACTCGCCATCCCGCGGCAACGGCTGGATGGCGCGGCTTTCGCCCTGCCCCGGGCCTTGAGAGCCAACACGCACGCCCATTTCCGGCAGTTCGCAAGCGTCAGCGGACGGCTGACGATGCGGGTGCTGCGCGCGCAGCTTGCGCACGCTCGCCAGCGACTCGCAGCATCGGGCGAGCGGATCGCGATTTCCACCAAATCGCTGCTGCGAAACCGCAACGATCGTTTCACCTCGCTTGCGATCCGGCTGAGGACTTCGAAGCTTTCGAATGCGGACGCGCAGCGCCAGGCGATCGCGCGCGACCGCGAGCGCGTGGCAAGGCTGGCCGAGCGCGCCCGCCGCGCGCTCGCGACCTCGGCGCAGCGGCTATCGGCGCGGGTCGCCCATAGCGGGCAACTGCTGAATGCATTGTCCTATCGCGGCGTGCTGGCGCGCGGCTTTGCGCTGGTGCGCGACGAGGCCGGACATCCGCTGCATGCCGCTGCCGACGTGGGACCCGGCGCGCGCATGAGCGTTGAATTCGCGGACGGGCGGATCGGCGTGACCGCCGATACCAGCGAGGCCGCGGGCTCGTCCAAGCCTGCCCCGCGCGAAGCAAAACCCGCCGCGCCCAAGCGCGTGGCCAAACCGGTCGATCAGGGCAGCCTGTTCTAGATTCTCAAGTCAGCCGCTACTAGCGCGCCAGCCACTCTGCGACGCGCCTTTGCGAATCCGCACGCGCCTCGGCGTCAGTGCCGAGATGACCTTTTTCGGGATCGGCAGCGTCGGTATTCGGACCGATCGCATGAAGCGGTAAGTTGGGGCGGTCGAAATCGTGATAGGCGCTCGGATAGACCACGATCCGCGTCAGGGCGCTGCGGCCGTGGGCGCCCTCCACCATCTGCCGGCAAGCCGGCGGCGAACTCACGTCATCCTTGGCCCCGATCAGGACCAGCGTCGGCACCCGCGTGCTCCAGCCGAGACCTGACGACAGGCGGCAATCGGGATAAAAGGCGACAGCCGAACGAAAATCCGGTTCGGCATGACGCAGCAGCAGTTGCGGGCGAACCGCCCATAACAGCGCGCTCGCCCCATTGGCCCAGCCCATCAGGCTGATGCGGTCCCGCGCCACCCAGCCCTGCTGCATCAGCCATTGCCGGGCCGCCAGGATATCGCCCACGCGCTCGCGGCGGGCGGTGATCCGCCGCTCCTTGACGCGGCACTGCGGACCAAGCTCCCGCGAGCCATAGCTATCGGGAAAAAGAACCGCCTTGCCGTCTTTGAGCAATTCGTCGGCCCAGTCGCGATAACGGGATTGAACCGGCTCGGAACGGCCGCCCAGGCCGCCGCAGCCGTGCAACGCGATCACGACCGGAAACGGGCCGTTCCCCTCGGGCCTGAAAAGCTGAGCACGGAGCGTCGCAGTCCCCAACGGAATCTCGACGGCCTGTGGCGCCGGCGAGGCCGCCCATGCAGGTGACGTCATGGCCAGAACAGTGAGTGCGATGACAACAGTTGGAAAACGCATTGGCTTTGCCGGACCGCGATGGTTCCTGACTTTCGCTTCCCGTTTCAGCGGACGCCGCAAAAGGCTAACACGCGTTCAAAGGCCGATTCATCACAAATCGGTGGGTTTGACCGGCGGACATCAGACCCTATTTATGATACGTTTATGTTTCTAAATGTTCTATGTGATCCGATCCGGATGATCGGGGATTGATCGAGGTTCGACGGTGCTGAATAAGTTTGGCTCATCCGGCCATGGCGAGGCGCAGGTGCAATATCTCGACGGCGATTTCCGCGTGATCTCGCCGGGCACCTATGTT
>NZ_DASSRP010000166.1:0-2704 GCF_035701725.1 Bradyrhizobium sp. | reverse complement strand
GGGCACCGCCGCAGCAGCCGCGCCCGCATGCGGCGTTCGTCCGCCGGCAGACAGGCGGCAACGATGCCGCGCTCATTCCAGGCGATGCCGCAGCGGCCGATGGTGGTGTCAAAGAGGGCGAAGCCACGATCCGTCATGTTGCAAATGTAGCAAGCCCCACCGGGCTCCACAGCCGCGCTCACGCGGACTTGAAAAGTGCGTAGCGCAGCAGGCGTCGCGGTCAGACCGGCACCCGCACGGAGGCGCGCAGGCCGCCGAGCGGGCTTTCGCCGAGCGTGATGTCGCCGCCATGCGAGCGCGCGATGTCGCGCGCGATCGCGAGGCCCAGCCCGGTTCCGCCCTGGTCCTGGTTGCGCGCGTCGTCGAGCCGCAGGAACGGCTTGAACACGTCATCGCGCAGATGCGCCGGAATGCCCGGCCCGTCATCGTCCACCGTGACATTGAGCCAGCGGTGATCGCGATGACCGGTGATGGCGACCGTCGAGCTGTAGCGCCCAGCATTGCCGACGAGATTGGCGATGCAGCGCTTGAACGCGGCCGGCCGCACCGTGACTTCGGGCGGACCGTAGAAATTGGCGCTGGCGCGGTGGCCGTGGCGCTCGGCCTCGAGCTTGAGCTCGTCCAGAAGCACGGCAATGTCGGTTGGCGCCGGCTGCTCGCCCATGTCGCCGCGGGCGAAGGCCAGATAGGCCTCGAGCATCGCCGCCATCTCGTCGACGTCCTTCTTCATGGCGTCGATCTCGGGGCTCTCGCCGATCAGCGCGAGCTCGAGCTTGAAGCGCGTCAGGATGGTGCGCAGGTCGTGGGACACGCCGGCCAGCATCGCGGTGCGCTGTTCGATCGAACGCTCGATGCGCGATTTCATCTCCAGGAAGGCATGCGCGGCGCGGCGCACCTCGCGCGCCCCGCGGGGACGGAAGTTCGGCGCCTCGCGGCCCTTGCCGAAGCTTTCGGCGGCATCCGCCAGCCGCAGGATCGGGCGGATCTGGTTGCGCAGGAACAGCACCGCGACGATCAACAGAATGGAGGACGTGCCGACCATCCAGAACAGGAAGATTTCGGAGTTGGAGGCATAGGCGGCGCTGCGCTGGGCGAACACGCGCATCACGCTGTCGTCGAGCTGGATGCGGATTTCGACCAGGTTGGAGCGGCCGACGGTGTCGATCCAGAACGGCCTGGCGATCTGCCGGCCGAGCTGCACCGACAGCGTCTGGTCGAGCAGCGAGAAGAACGGCTTGGGTCCGGGCGGCGGCATGTCGCCCGAAGCGAGAAAATCCACCACGAGGCCAAGCCGCTGCTGGGCGATCCGCCTGAGCTGGGCGTGATCCTTGTCCTGCGGGTAAGTCTTGTAGACGTCGATCAGCGCGGCAATGTCGGACACGACCGCCGCGGAGAGATGCCGCGTCACCGTGTTCCAGTGCCGCTCCATGAACACGAAGGCGACGACGGTTTGCAGCGCGACCATCGGCACGATCATGATCAGGAGCGCGCGGGCGTAGAGGCCGGTCGGCATCCAGCTCTTGAACGCGTTGCCCATCCAGCCATTGGCCGCCGACACCCGTCCTGCGGCGGTGCGGATCAGCGTGAGGCCGGTGTCAAGCGTGCTCATGGGCTGGCGGCTCTTCTTATCCCTCCCCCGCGGAACGCGCGGGGAGGGTGCATAGGCGACCTTCGGTCGCCGTTCTTGAATGACAAAACGCCGATGCTTTGCATCGGCTGCGCGCGAAGCGACGGTCGGGTGGGGGCGTCAGCCTCATCGAAAAGGTCGGATATCGGGAGAAAATTCTCTAGCACCGTCACCCCGGCTCGCATTCGCTCGCCGACCTCGAGAGCGAGCTTGCTCGCCTCGGACCCCGCAAGGGGGAGGGAAGCGGAGACGGCGCGCGGGCGGATGGATTCAATCACGGCCATGTTGCTCCCTGGCGCCTCAGGGGGACGCGACCAGGCGATAACCGATGCCGCGCACCGCCTGCAGGAACAAGGGATTGGCCGGGTCGCGCTCGATCTTGCGGCGCAGGCGGTTGATCTGCACGTCGACCGCGCGCTCGTTCACGGTGCCATCGCCGGTGAGCGCATTGCGCGGCACGGTCTCGCCGCGCGCCAGCGCCAGAACCCGCAGCATGTCGCGCTCGCGATCGGTGAGGCGAATGATTTCCTCGCTCTGGCGCAATTCCCCGCGCTCCAGATGATACACGTAAGGCCCGAATGCGATCTGCTCCAGCGTCTCGACCGGCGGCGGTGCCGTCCGCTTGAGGATATTGCCGATCCGCAGCGACAGTTCGCGCGGCTCGAACGGCTTTGCGACGTAGTCGTCTGCCCCGATCTGCAGGCCTTCGATCCGGCTCTCGGCCTCGTGGCGCGCCGTCAGCATCACGATCGGCACCGACGAGGAGCTGCGGATGAAGCGCGCGAGGTCGAAACCGGTCTCGCCCGGCATCATCACGTCGAGAATCAACAGGTCGAAATGCAGGCCATTGAGCTTGGCACGGGCATCTTTTGCACTCATCGCCGTGGTGACGCGATAGCCCTCGCCGCAGAGATAACGCGACAGCAGATCGCGGATGCGGCGGTCGTCATCGACCAGCAAGAGATGCGGCGCATCGTCGGCCGGTTCTCGTGGTGTGCGTGCGATGGTTGCGGCTTCAGCCACGTCTATTCCTTTGCCTTTGCGCCCGATGGTGTGGTGCCAAAGATGGCTTCCAGC
>NZ_DASSRP010000165.1:0-47722 GCF_035701725.1 Bradyrhizobium sp. | reverse complement strand
AGGCTGCCCGACGACAGCCGCGAAGAAAATCCGGTCAACCTCGATCCTCGCATGGCGAAGCTTGCCGGTGGCGTACACCGCCTCGATGGACAGTTGATGGTTGTCCTGGACGTCGATCGGGTGCTGGAAATTTCACCTGAGATGATGGCCGCTTGAAACTGACGAACGCGTAACGGAACTACTAGCTGGTTTTTTGAGCATAGAGGCAACGACAATGAAAACATGTCTGGTCGTGGATGACTCGAGCGTCATCCGAAAGGTCGCAAGGCGTATTCTGGAAGGTCTGGATTTCCAGATCGTCGAAGCCGAAGACGGCGAAAAGGCCCTCGAGGTCTGCAAGCGCGGACTGCCCGAAGCCATCCTGCTGGACTGGAACATGCCGATCATGGACGGCTACGAGTTCCTCGGCAATCTCCGCCGCATGCCCGGCGGCGACCAGCCGAAGGTGGTGTTCTGCACGACGGAAAATGATGTAGCCCACATCGCCCGCGCGCTTCATGCCGGCGCGAACGAATACATCATGAAGCCGTTCGACAAGGACATCGTCACCGCCAAGTTTCAGGAAGTCGGTCTGATCTGATTGTGCGCGGCGGTGCGGCGGCTTGCGAGCCGCGGGCGCCGCCGTTGTTAGGGTTGCGTTTGTTTTCGGCCGATGGGTTGAGTTCGGTTGGTGAGTATGAGTGTTGCGTTGACGAGTCCGGCGGCCCCAGGCCATCTGCACCAGCAAGAACCGCTGCGGGTCATGCTGGTTGATGATTCCGTCGTCATCAGGGGAATGATTTCCCGCTGGCTGGGATCCGAGCCCGATATCGTCGTGGCCGCTTCGCTGCGGACCGGCCGCGAAGCGGTCAACCAGCTCGAACGCATCAATCCCGACATTGCCGTGCTCGATATCGAAATGCCGGAGCTCGACGGCATTTCGGCGCTGCCGCTGCTGCTGGCGAAGAAGCGCAACCTGGTCGTCATCATGGCGTCGACGTTGACGCGCCGTAATGCCGAGATCAGCTTCAAGGCGTTGTCGCTCGGCGCATCCGACTATATCCCGAAGCCGGAAAGCACCCGCGAGCCTGGCGCCGCCGAAACCTTCCGCCACGATCTGGTGCAGAAGATCCGCCATCTCGGCGCCAGGGCCCGGCGGTCGGCGACGCATCCGGCTGCGCCCGCCTTCGCGCCTGCGCCCGATCGGCTGCGGGAAGCGACCCATCGCGCGCCCCCTGTCGCACATCCGAGTGCGCCCGTGGTCAAGCGCAGCTTCTCGCAGCAAAATCCCCGCGTGCTGCTGATCGGCTCGTCGACCGGCGGTCCGCAAGCGCTGATGAGCATGGTGGCCGAAATCGGTCCGGTGATCGATCGTTTCCCGGTGCTCATCACCCAGCACATGCCGCCGACGTTTACGACGATTCTCGCCGAGCACCTTGCGCGCGCCAGCAACCGGCCGGCGCGCGAGGCGATCGACGGCGAAGCGGTCAAGCCCGGCCACATCTATCTCGCGCCGGGCGGCCGTCACATGCGCGTGGTGCGTCACGGCACGGAAGCGGTCGTCGCGCTTGATGACGGGCCGCCAGTCAATTTCTGCAAGCCCGCGGTTGATCCGCTGTTTTCCTCCGCCATCGACGTCTGGCAGGGCTCCGTTCTGGCGGTGATCCTCACCGGAATGGGCTCGGACGGAACGCGCGGCGGCAAGGACATTGTCACGGCCGGCGGCAGCGTGATCGCGCAGGACGAAGCGACAAGCGTGGTGTGGGGAATGCCGGGCGCGGCCGCCCATGCCGGCATTTGCTCGGCGGTACTGCCGCTCAATCAAATAGCGCCAAAACTGGTGAGGCTGTTTTCAGGAGATCGCTCGTGACGCCGTTGGATTATGAGTTCTTGCGGAAGCTTCTGAAGGAGCGTTCCGGACTCGATCTGTCCGCCGACAAGCAGTATCTGATCGAGAGCCGGCTGGTGCCGTTGGCGCGCAAGGCCGGTCTTGCCGGCATAACCGAGCTCGTTCAGAAGATGAAGGCCGGCGGGGCGGAGCCGTTGATCGCTGAAGTGGTCGAGGCCATGACCACCAACGAAACTTTCTTTTTCCGCGACAAGACGCCGTTCGACCATCTGAAGGACACCATGCTGCCGGCGCTGATGCAGGCGCGCGCCGCGCGCCGTTCTTTGCGCATCTGGTGTGCGGCGTCTTCCACCGGACAGGAGCCTTATTCGATCGCGATGTGTCTGAAAGGAATGGGCGCGGCGCTTGCGGGCTGGAAGATCGATATCGTGGCGACCGACCTGTCGCAGGGTGTTCTGGAAAAATCCAAGGCCGGCATTTTCAGCCAGTTCGAAGTCCAGCGCGGCTTGCCGATCCAGCTGCTCGTCAAGCACTTCACGCAAGTCGGAGACATGTGGCAGCTCAATGCCGACATCCGTTCCATGGTACAGCACCGTCAGCTCAACCTGCTGCAGGATTTCAGCCATCTCGGCACCTTCGACATCATCTTCTGCCGCAACGTGCTGATCTATTTCGACCAGGATACCAAGGCAGCCATTTTTGAACGGATGGCGCGGCAGGTCGAAGGCGATGGTTTCCTGGTGCTCGGCGCGGCTGAATCGGTCGTAGGCATCTCCGACGCCTTCAAGCCGCTTCCCGAGCGGCGCGGGCTCTATCGCCCGAATTCGACTCGTACCGCCAAGCCCGGCTTTGCCGGAGCGATGCCGCAGCGCGCGGCGGCGCTCGCCGCGCGATAGATATCGGGCCAGTCAATCACAGGATCGCGTGGGGCAGAAAGCGTGATCTGTTGCCGGTGATCGGATTTTCGTCCTCCCGGATCGACAGTCCGCAACTGACATGGTCCACCAGCCAGCTTCCAAGCACCGGATATTGGCCGGAAAAATTCGGCAGCGGCGCCAGCGCCTGGCGGATATAGCCCTCCGCTCCATAAGGACCTTGCTGCGCGGCGACGATATCGCCGTGACGCACGATCGAAACGTTGGCGCCTTCGCGAGAGAATAGCGGCTTGCGCACGAACGACGAGCTGAGGCTCCTCGCGTTCGGCTCGTCCTCGAAGAATGCGGGCAGCAAGTTTGGATGGCCCGGAAACATCTCCCAGAGCAATGCGAGTGCGCCCTTGTTGGAAAGGATGGCTTTCCACGGTGGTTCGATCCAGCGGGTCAAGGACGGCCCTAGCCTGACGCCGAAGGCTTCCTGAAACATCCATTCCCAGGGATAGAGCTTGAAGACGAGCCTGATCTTTTCATCGTCGAGATCGACGAAACCGCGGCCGTCGCGCCAGCCGATGCTCTCCATCGCAAGCACCGTGGTTGCAAGGCCGGCCTGCCTTGCGGTGTCTTCAAGGTAGGCAAGGGTGGTGGCGTCTTCAGGGGTGTCGAGGATTCCGGCCAGATGCAGGTGGTCAGCGCCGAATTTCTTCCAGGCTTCGATCAACCGTTCGTGCAGCGAGTTGAACTGGTCGCTGCCGGAGGGCAGTTGGCGTCGCTCGATGTTTTGTTCGAGCCAGGTCCATTGAAACACCGCCGCCTCGAAGATCGAGGTCGGCGTATCGGCATTGTATTCCAGCAGTTTGACCGGGCCGCTGCCGCCATAGCTGAGGTCGAGGCGGCCATAGAGGCTGGCATCGCCCCGCCGCCAGGAGTCGCGGATCACCGGCCAGGATGCTTCGGGGATGCGCAGCCGCTTCAATTGCCGCTCGTCATTGACGACGCCGGCGCAAAGTTCGCGGCACATCGCCTCGATTTCGCCGGTCGGTGCCTCGATCCGGTTCTCGATTTCGGGCAGGGTGAAGGCGTAATAAGCGCGTTCGTCCCAGTAGCGTTCACCATCGATGGTGTGAAAATCGAAGCCGCAGGCCTGCGCGGTCGCCTGCCAGTCGTCGCGTTCGCTGCAAGGGATGCGCTGCACGAGATATATTTGCCCCTAGTGTCCCGATTCCGAAGTTCGTATCATATTGCGGCCCGACGTTTCGAACTTCGGAATCGAAAGGACACTAGGGAAATTATTGGCCTAGTGTGGCTTTGGATCAGAAGTCCGCATGGCGAGCTCGCGGCTAAAATGGCGCGGACTTCTGATCCGCCACACTAGCCGCCGCCGGAGAACATATGCGCGAAGCTGCCGAAGCCGCCGCGCGTCGTCGTGGTTGACCCCGCGCCGCCCGAGGTTCCCGAAGAAGAACTGCCACCGTAATAACTGCTGTGCGACCACCAACTGCCGGAGCCGCCATGGCCGCCGCTTGAAGTGCGTGACCCGCAGCTCGTAACCGGCGCCGGCGCCGGTTGTCCGGTCACCCCCGAGATTGGCGGTGACGGCCCGGCCACCGCCGACGGGCTCGCGGGCTGGCAATTCTCGCGCGGCATCAGCGCGTAGGCGCCGCCGCCAACCGCCATCGTGCCCATCACCAGCAGCGCCACATGCCCGGAGCGCTTGACTGGCGGCGAGGATGTGACCGGAGCGACGGCCGGCTTGCGCTTGCCGAAATCGGGGGGCGGGCTTGCCATCTCAGCCGACCACTCTCAATAGATCATCGAGGCGGCGTTGAGGGCGCCGGCGGCGAGCGAGGACAGCCCGAGCCAGATCGCGGGCGCCATTTCTCCCGCTGCGATCTTGGCGGACAGGTTCGGCACCGGGATCTTGATGACGTAATAGACCACGACCTGAACGACCAGCGCGACCAGGCTCCAGACCAGGCAATCGACGACGTTGGCGGAATGCGCAATCGCGCTCACCACCGGCAGGGTGAAGCCGAGCAGGCTGAGGCCCAGCGCAATTGCGGCCGCCGGATCGTTGTCGCGAATCAGCTTGAACTCGTCATGCGGCGTGATGCGCGTGTAGACGAAGAGATAGACCACGACGCACAGGATCGCGGTGCAGAAGTAGACCAGGAATGCCGGAAGCCCGGCGAGCGATTGCAGGATCATCGTGACTTTGCCTCGCTGATTTCATGCTGCCGACACTCTCGCTCAATATAAAGCCCGAATCCGGCGAGCACTTGCATTTCAGTGCAACTTTAAAATGATCGCCCCGCACCAGGAGATTTCAAATGCCCGAAGTCGCGGTTGCCTTTTCAAACAATGACATTGCCGTGGTGGCCTGGACGTTCGATCGACATCTCGACGGCTGTCTCGGCTTTGCCATTCACCAGATCGACGTCGACCAAGGCAAGGAAACGATCCTGCCCGCGATGGCGCGCTTCGCCGGCCAGACTGGCGCGGACATGACCACCGCGCAAGCGCCGATCCAGAAGTTTTGGTGGAAAGACCTGTTCGCCAGGCGCGGCGGCACTTACGAATATCTCATCGTTCCGATGGGCGGCACCCCCGGCCAGACCCTGACGCCGCTTTCTGGCGTGACCGCCTTGCGCAGCAACCGCGTGACGCTGACGCCGGAGCGAGCGCCGTTCAACGTCTATTTCAACCGCGGCATCGTCGCGACCCAGGCGCTGGCGCATGCGCTAGGGAACGAACCGAGTGTCGATGCACTGACCCCCCATATCCAGAATCCGAGCGATCCGATCCGCATCAATCTGATGGGCCAGTTGCAGGACGGCGTGACCTCACTGCTCGCGCGCGCCGACAAGAATGGCGGCATTATTCACGCGGCGCTTTACGAGCTCAACGATCCGCAAGGACTCGAAAAGCAGCTTCAGTCCAACGCCAAGAGCCGCAACGTCATCCTGGGAAACGAGCAGGGCCCCCACAGCGACGATGCGGACGCCAGTAACCGCGCCGCGCTGAAGGCCGCCGGCGTCAATGTGATCGACCGCATCCTCGGCAAGGGCGACATTCCGCACAACAAATTCATGGTGCTGAGCGAGAACGACCAGCCGACGGCGGTGCTGTCCGGCTCGACCAACTGGACCTCGACCGGGCTCTGCACCCAGTCCAACAACGCGCTCGTCATCGAATCGAAGGACGTCGCCCAGCGCTATATCGACTACTGGAATGCCCTCAAGGCCGATACCGACGCCGCCGACGGCGACCCGCACAAGCTGCAATCGCAGGCGCTGCGCACCGCCTTCGATCACAGCAACAACGCCAAGGCGATTCAAAACCCGATCGACCTCGGCGGCGGCGTCAAGGTCGAATTGATGTTCTCGCCGAACACACCCGGCAAGCTCGCCAAGAATCCGAAAACGCCCAACGACATGGGGCGGGTGTTCGAGCTGATGGATGGGGCCAAGCAGGCCATCCTTTTCCTCGCCTTTGATCCCGGCAACAATTCCATTCTGGACGAGGCGGGACGGATGCTGGCGAAGAAGCCCGATTTGTTCGTTCGCGGCGCACTGACCAATGCCCAGCGCGCGACCCACTTCTCGGAAGCCTTGCACGCGGGCGGTACGGCGGAGGCCGACGATGCTGCCGCGCCGCCCGGCCACAAGAGAGGGGCGGGGACCGTCACCGTGGTTGGCGACACGGGCCAGCCGAAAAAGCAGGGCGAGGCGAACGGCATCGATTTCCGCGCCATTCCGGCCGGCGCCGTCACGGAGAAGGACGCGCCCGGCGGCTGGGAGGCGGAACTCGCGAAATACGGCTTTGCCATCATCCACAGCAAGATCGTCGTGATCGATCCATTCAGCAACGACTGCGTGGTGGTGACCGGCTCGCACAATCTCGGCTTCCGCGCCTCGCATAACAATGACGAGAACATGGTGATCATCCACGGCCACCGCGGACTGGCCGAGGCCTATGCCTGCAACGTGCTCGACGTCTACGATCACTATGCCTGGCGCTTCCTGTTGAAGGAGCATCCGAACGAATTCGGCAAACCGCTGCAAGGCGACGACACATGGCAGGAGCGCTACATCACCGGCGCCGATGTCAAATCGGCCGAGATGCGCTTCTGGCTCGCCGCTGGCGGCCATGCGCCGTCCTCAGCGCCGGCGAAATCGCCGATGCAGCCGGTTCTCTCCTCGCCGCCGACCGCGCCTGAAAGCGCCGTCGAGCAGGCTCCCGTCGTGCAACAGGCCAAGGCAACGACAAAGCCAAAGACAAGGCCCGCCGCAAAGCCGGCCGGCAGGAAAGCGGCCGCAAGATCGTCAGCCGGTGGGATCGCAAAGAAGGCAGCGAAGAAGACCGCGAAGAAAGCGGCCAAGAAGTCCAGCAAGAAGGCCGCAAAGACATCCAAGGCGCCTAAGAAGGCGCCCGCGAAAAAGGCCGGCAAGAAAGCCGGAAAGAAAGCGGCGAAGGCATGGGGCGGCAACAAGGAGATCGGAAAGAGAGCTGGCAAGAAGAAAGCCGGCAAGAAAAGGCGCTAAAGCGCTTTGCCAAAATAAAAACCCCGCCATTTGCGGCGGGGTCCAGTTTTCGGGAGGAGTTGAGCCTACGGGCTCGCACGAAAACTTAAGCGGGAATGCGCTCTTCATGTTCGTGCGGCTCGCGCAGCACATAGCCGCGGCCCCACACGGTCTCGATGAAGTTGCGGCCTTCCGAGGCATTCGCAAGCTTCTTGCGCAGCTTGCAGATGAAGACGTCGATGATCTTCAGTTCGGGCTCGTCCATACCGCCGTAGAGGTGGTTGAGGAACATTTCCTTGGTGAGCGTGGTGCCCTTGCGGAGCGAAAGCAGCTCCAGCATCTGGTATTCCTTGCCCGTCAGGTGCACGCGCTGGCCGCCGACCTCGACCGTCTTGGTGTCGAGATTGACCACGAGATCGCCGGTCTGGATGACCGACTGGGCGTGACCCTTGGAACGGCGCACGATCGCATGGATGCGCGCAACCAGTTCGTCCTTGTGGAAGGGCTTGGTCATGTAGTCGTCGGCGCCGACGCCGAGGCCCTTGACCTTGTCCTCGATGCCGGCGAGGCCGGAGAGGATCAGAATGGGGGTCTTGATCTTGGAAACCCGCAGCTGCTTGAGCACGTCGTAACCGGACATGTCGGGCAGGTTCAGGTCGAGAAGGATAATGTCGTAGTCGTAAAGCTTTCCGAGATCGACGCCTTCTTCCCCGAGATCGGTGGTGTAGACGTTAAAGCTCTCGGACTTCAGCATCAATTCGATCGACTGCGCGACGGCGCTGTCATCTTCTATCAGCAAAACGCGCATGCCAGTCCCCTATCGTCGCCGCGTCGGGCGTCAGGTCGGCCGCACTTGCGGCACTCAAAACGCCTTTGAACAACTGATTCGGATCCTGACGGGATATGGTTAACAAAATCTGATTCTGATCCGCAAGGCCTTCAGGTGCAATTTTTTCCGAATCGCCCTAAGATATTGCGTGGAAGCAGCTTTTCGTACCCGATCTCGTTCAAGCTCAACATTAAGAGGCGGACCTAACCGACTCTCAAGACTCGCCCTTCCCGAAGCGGGTCGAGCGTCCTCAGTTACCAAAGACAGTGACGCAATGATTAATGATGCGAGTAAACACCAAGTTAAGAGCCGGGCCCTTGGGCACTGAAAACTTAAGGTTTTCGCAATGAAGGCGCTTGCCGAACAGATCGGCGATATCGACGGCATCAACATCTATGGCCGCGTGGTCGGCGTTCGCGGGCTGATGGTCGAGATCGCCGGGCCCATTCACGCCATGAGCGTCGGCGCGCGGATCGTGATCGACACCGGCGGCAACCGAAACATCCCCTGCGAGGTGATCGGCTTCACCGGGAATAATGCCGTCGTGATGCCGTTCGCCGGTCTCGACGGGGTGCGGCGTGGCTGCCGTGCCGTGATCGGCAATGCCGGCAACCAGGTGCGGCCCTCGCCGCAATGGCTCGGCCGCGTCATCAACGCGATGGGAGAACCGATCGACGGCAAGGGGCCGCTGACGCAAGGCGCCTCGCCGGTTCCCTATCGCAACATGCCGCCGCCGGCGCATTCACGTAAGCGCGTCGGCAGGCCGCTCGATCTCGGCGTGCGCGCGCTCAACACATTTCTCACCTGCTGCCGCGGCCAGCGCATGGGTATTTTCGCGGGTTCCGGCGTCGGCAAATCGGTCCTGCTCTCGATGCTGGCGCGCAACGTCGATGCCGACGTCACGGTGATCGGGCTTGTCGGCGAACGTGGCCGCGAGGTGCAGGAATTCTTGCAGGACGATCTCGGCGAGGAGGGCCTCGCGCGATCGGTGGTGGTGGTCGCAACGTCGGATGAGCCCGCGCTGATGCGGCGGCAGGCCGCCTATCTGACGCTGGCGATATCGGAGCACTTTCGCGACGAGGACAAGGACGTTCTGTGCCTGATGGATTCAGTGACGCGCTTTGCGATGGCGCAGCGTGAAATCGGCCTGTCGGCCGGCGAGCCGCCGACCGCCAAAGGCTATACGCCGACCGTCTTCACCGAACTGCCGAAGCTTCTGGAGCGCGCCGGTCCCGGCACCGGCGAGGGCACCATCACCGGGATCTTTACGGTGCTGGTCGATGGTGACGATCATAATGAGCCGATCGCGGATGCCGTGCGCGGCATTCTCGACGGCCATATCGTGATGGAACGGCGGATCGCCGAGCGCGGAAGGTTTCCAGCGATTAACATTCTCAAATCGGTCTCGCGCACCATGCCGCGGTCGGCCGATCCGGCCTTCCTGCCCGTGATCACCAAGGCGCGGCAGACCATGGCAACCTATGCGGATATGGAAGAGTTGATCCGACTCGGGGCCTATAAAGCGGGCTCGAGCGTGGAAGTCGACGAAGCAATCCGCCTGCATGAGCCCCTGGAGGCGTTTTTGCGCCAGGCCAAGGACGAATCGACCGGTCTTGCGGAAGGTTATGGACGATTGCAGCGAATCCTTCAGGGTTTGGAAACGGAACGCTAACTTTGTCAGGCCATCATCCGCGCCACAGTTGTGATGCCGGCGGGACCCCGGGAGGGTGCCGGCTCTGTCCCGTAGCAAATTGGGACTTCTGGGGAGTATGAGTCGATGAAGTCACGTGAAACGCTAATTCGTCTGAAGAAATTCCAGGTCGACGAAAAGCGCCGCCGGGTCTCGCAGATCGAAGCCATGATCGCCGATTTTCAGCGCATGTCGGTGGATCTGGAGCGCGAAATCCAGACCGAGCAGGAACGCGCCGGTATCAACGACCCCTCACACTTCGCCTATCCGACCTATGCCAAGGCCGCGATCCAGCGCCGGGAAAATCTCACGCGTTCGGCAGAGGAGCTGCGGGTTCAGCTCGAGGAAGCCCGTGGTCTTCTCTCCGAAGCCTTCGACGAATTGAAAAAGGTCGAATTGCTCGACGAGCGCGATCAGGCCCGCGAACGCGCCGAAGAGAATGCCCGCGAACAGGCCGACCTTGACTCGATCGGCTTGATGCGTACCCGCCTCGGGGTCGCTTAAGGCTCATCCGATTCCCTCGACGTCATCGCGGACCACCGAAACCTGGATCTCTCGGTGGTTTTGACGTCGCTTCAGCGGCTCTGCGAATTCTCGCAGCGATGTCAAATCCAAAACCGCACCAACAAAATTATATCCGCTGGTGTCCGTTCGGGTTCTGCCATTCGCAAAGAACCCGCTGCGAAATGATACGGATGTCAGAGCCCGGACGCCGGTAAGGATCCGGGCTTTTTGCGTTGGTCGCCGCCGCGCGACACTTCACCGCCGGGTACAGCATCGCTTTCCAGATAGACCGATTTGCCCCAAGATGTGATAGGACGGAAGCTTGCGCCTGCCTGTAAGGCAGTCGCGATCTTGGGGGAATTGAATGCTGACGCCAGCGGAGCTGGTCTGGCTGATTGCCGCGGTGGCGAAGGGGGATCAGGCTGCTTTCGAGCGGCTCTATGCCGCCACGCGCGCGAAACTCTTTGGCGTCGTGCTTCGTATCTTGCGGCGACAGGATCTCGCCGAGGAGGTGATACAGGAAGCTTACGTCAAGATCTGGAACAGCGCCGCGCAATTCAATCCGGCCCAGTCGTCGCCGATCACATGGATGGCCTCGATTGCGCGCAATCGGGCGATCGACGTCGTGCGCAAGCGCAGCGAAACCTCGATCGAAGAGGAGCCGGCCGCGATGGAGGTCGCCGCCGATACGCCCGATCCGCTGGCGCGGCGCGAGATGACGGAAGACCTGAAGCGGCTTCTGGAATGTGTCGGCAGGCTGGAGCCCGACCGGCAGAAGCTCGTGCTGCTCGCTTATTACAACGGCTGGAGCCGCGAGCAACTGGCCGAGAAATTCGATGCGCCGGTGAACACGGTGAAGACGTGGCTGCGCCGCAGCATGATGGATATCAGGGAGTGTCTCGGACTCTCGTGAGGAATGATGGCCTATAGCGAGGACCATATCGCGCTCGCCGCGGAATACGCGCTCGGCACTCTCGATGCCGATGAGCGCGCGCAGGTCGAAACCATGATGTCCGTCGATCCCCAATTCACGGCGATGGTTGTCGCATGGGAGCACAAGCTCGGTGCGCTCAATCAGATGGTCGGCTCGGTCGAACCGCGCGCCGAGGTATGGGAGAAGATCAGGGCTGCGATCGGCCATTCCGAGCGGCAAACGCCGCTGGTATCGCCGCAGGCTGAGGTGCAGCCGATGGCGCATGAGAGCGAAGCCGCGCGGGTGATCGCAGAAGCCGCCGACACGCTCGGCGCAGGTATTTCCGGCGCGGATATTTCGGCCGCCGATCGTTTCCGTCCAGTCGCTTCCGTCACCGACCACGCCAGCATTGAGAATTCCAACGTGATTGAGTTGGCCGCGCATGCGCGCCGCTGGCGCATGATCGCGACCGCGACCTCGGCGATCGCAGCCGCGCTCGTCGTGATGATCGGCGTCGGGGTTTCGATGCCGGATCTGCTGCCGGACAGCATGCGTCCGAAAGCGAGGCCCCAGGTGGCCGAAACCAAGGCGCCGCCGTCGGCGCCGCGGTTGTCCGCGCAATATGTCGCCGTGCTTCAGAAGGAGGGCGGCGGTCCGGCCTTCATTCTCACCGTCGACGACGCCACCAAGAATTTTACGGTGCGCAAGGTCGGCGCCGCCGCCGATCCCGGCTCGAGCTTCGAACTATGGCTGATCTCCGACAAGCTCGGAAAACCGCGCTCGCTCGGCGTGATCGGGGCGGGCGATTTCACCTCGCGGCCGGTGCTGGCGTCGTACGATGCTGACGTCGTGAAATCGGCGACCTACGCGGTGACGGTCGAACAGGCCGGCGGATCCACCGATGGCAATCCGCATTCGGCGCCGATCCTGACCGGCAAGCTGATCGAGACCGTCCCGCCGCGCTAGAGCGGCCAAGTTGGACGCTTTCGCTTGCGTTGTCATGCCCGGCCTCGTGCCGGGCATCCACGTCTGTCTCGCCTAACCATTAAAGACGTGGATGGCCGGGACACGCCACAGACGATTGCACAAAAAGAAAACGCCCGTGGGGGGCGGGCGTTTTCGGGGGGCCAACTTGGGGGACAGTTGGGTCTTCTAGTATCCACGTAGCGACTTTGGGGGGCTGGTAAAGCGCTCCGTGAATTCCGTAAAAACTCTTATCGCACCATCGAGGTATCCGAACTGGTGATCGCCACCGGTTTGCCTGCCTTGATGACGCGCGCCGTCTGCGTCGAACCGTCATCGGAGAACGTGCGAACCGAAATTCCAAAGCCCATCACCATGATGCCGGCAACCAGCGCCATCACCACAATCTTGAGGTGCGTCGTGCGATCAGCGCTGTAAATCGAATGATTCATCAAAGCCTCCTGCCGCCTGCCCTTGTTCGCCGGATTCGTCGTCCGCACTCGCCGGCAGGTTCATCACCTCGCCTCAACAAACGTAGGAAACCCTCCCGCGTTTCCCCAGTATAGATCACAAAGGCGTGATAACACGTGATCCCCTGCGATCAGATTTTATTAACAAACCCTTAAAGCTCGAATTTATCAATCTAGTATAAATACTTAGACATTTTGCCGCGCCGTCGCAGCAAAATGCCCAGGTTTGCGGAAAATTAAGAAATCAGTTGCCTGTGTCCGAAAAGCACAAGCCGTTTCGCGCTGATTTGCGCGCCAAGGCGCTGTTCCCTGAGGACTTTTCGCCCCGGCGGCTAGATGCTGCCGACGGTCTTAAGGCGGGCGCGGGGGTGGATTTCCGCCTGCGACAGCACGATGGTCTGGGCGCGGAAGCGCTCAACCAGAGAACGAACGAACGGCCGGATCGCGGCGGAGGTGACGAGAACCGGCGACTCGCCTTCGCGCGCGGCCTGTTCGAACCGGTCGCGGACGATGGTCATGAATTCCGACAGCCGCGACGGCTGCATGGCAAGGCTGCGTTCCTCGCCCTGACCGATCAGTGATTCGGCAAACGCCTGCTCCCACTTCGCCGACAGCGCGATCAGCGGCAGATAGCCGTTGATCGTGGTGTTCTGGGCGCAGATCTGGCGCGCCAAACGGGCGCGGACGTGTTCGACCACGGTTGCCGGGTTGCGCGAGAAGGCGAGCGCGTCCGCAATGCCTTCGAGGATGGTGGAGAGATCGCGGATCGAGATGCGTTCGGCGAGCAGCAACTGAAGCACGCGCTGGATACCGGAGATCGTAATCTGCGACGGCACGATGTCCTTGACCAGTTCGCCCTGCTCCTTCGGCAGTTCCTTGATCAGTTTCTGCACCTCGCCATAGGAGAGCAGGTCCGACATGTTGTTCTTGAGCAGCTCGGTAAGGTGGGTCGAAAGCACGGTCGGGCCGTCGACGACGGTGTAGCCCTTCAGCGAGGCTTCTTCCTTCAGGCTGGCGTCGACCCAGGTCGCCGGCAGGCCGAACGTCGGCTCGGTGGTGTGGATGCCCGGCACGTCGACCTGGCCGCCGCCGGGATCCATCGCCATGAACTGGTTGGGCCAGATCCGTCCCGTCCCGGCATCCACTTCCTTGATCTTGATGATGTAGGTGTTGGCTTCGAGCTGCACGTTGTCGAGAATGCGCACCGAGGGCATCACGAAGCCCATTTCGATCGCGAGCGAGCGCCGCAGCGCCTTGATCTGTTCGGTCAGGCGGTCGGTGCCGTCGGGACCATTGACCAGCGGCAGCAGCGCGTAGCCGAGTTCGATCTTGAGGTCGTCGATCTTGAGCGCCGCCGAGATCGGCTCCTCGGCGGCGGCGGCGCTACCTGCCGCCGTCGTCGGGGCTGCCGCTGCCTTTGCAGCTTCTGCGGTCGCCTTGTGCTTGAACTTGCGGGCGTAGAAGGCGAGCGCCGCCGCACCTCCGCCGAGCGCCAGAAACGGCAGCATCGGAATTCCAGGCAATAGCGACAGCACCAGCATCACGCCGGCGGACATGCCGAGCGCCTGGGGATAGCCGGAGAGCTGCTTCATCAGCGCCTTGTCGGCGGCGCCTGAGACGCCGGCCTTGGACACCAGAAGGCCTGCTGCAGTCGAGACGATCAGCGCCGGGATCTGGGTGACCAGGCCGTCGCCGACCGTGAGCAGCGTGTAGGTGTGGGCGGCTTCGGAGAAGCTCAGCGACTGCTGCGCCACGCCGATGATGATGCCGCCGACGATGTTGATGAAGACGACCAGCAGGCCGGCGACCGCATCGCCACGCACGAATTTCGAGGCACCGTCCATCGCGCCGAAGAAGCCGCTTTCGTCTTCCAGCGCCTTGCGCCGTTCCTTGGCGATCTTCTCGTCGATCAGGCCGGCCGAGAGGTCGGCGTCGATCGCCATCTGCTTGCCGGGCATCGAGTCGAGGTGGAAGCGGGCGGCGACTTCGGCGATGCGACCCGAACCCTTGGTGATGACCACGAAGTTCACGATCACGAGAATTGCGAACACGATGATGCCGATGACGTAGTTGCCGCCCATCACGAAGCCGCCGAACGCCTCGATGACATGGCCGGCGGCATCCGTCCCCTCGTGGCCGCGCGACAGGATCAACCGCGTCGAGGCGAGATTGAGCGACAGCCGCAGCATGGTCGAGATCAACAGGATGGTCGGAAAGGCCGAGAATTCCAGCGGCGCCTGGATGAACAGCGAGGTCATCAGGATCAGGATCGACAGCGTGATCGAGATCGCCAGGAACAGGTCGAGGATGACCGAAGGCAAGGGGAGGATCAGCACCACCAGGATGGTGAGAATGCCGAAGGCGAGCGCAAGGTCGCCGCGCTTGAGGATGTTGCCGATTTCGTTGAGGCTGAAGAGGTTGGCGGAGGGGGCGCCTGCGCCCTGGCCTGCGGTGACGTCGACCATCGAACCCGAATCCTCCCGCGAATGCCGTCCACGGCGGCCAAACGTCTGCGCGGCGGCCGCAGGGCCACCGTTTCGAAAGTGAGGCACCGCACTAGCGTCCACGGAAGAAACCCCCCGTTTTACGCGGCTGACGACACTCGACTTCGCAACAAGGCTACCGCCTAGGCAATTTTTGCCCGGTGTATGGTTAGCAAACGGTTAATTTCGGGAGGATTTCGGCGACCAACCGCCTGTGATCCCGGGGCGACGCCCATCCGCCCCGGGACAAGGCCCAATTCAGAGTTTATCGGCCAGATCGGCCTCGCTTCTGGCCCGCAGCAGCGGTGCGTTGCGCTTCTTGAGGACCTTGCCGACCTGGGAAAGCTCCCAGTTCTTGACGAACCAGTAGGCCGCAAAGGACCAGATGCCGCACCACTCCGCCGAGAGAATGTAGTCGCCCTGCGGATAGCGGATGTTCAGGTAGATCGAGATGCCGATCGAGACGACCATGAAAGCGGCGATGCAGGCGTAGACGAGCTTGAGCAGTTTGTAGGTGGCCGGATGTTCGCCCCGCAATTCCGCCAGCGTGGAATCGGCATAAACGACGATGACGATGGCGATGCAGATAAATGCCAGCGCCGCGCAGATGCCATGCATCGAGATATGCTTGGTCAGGCCGGTCCAGGCCAGCAGGAAATCGTAGTCATTCTTCTCGTTCAGCGACATCGGGAAGATGGCGACAAGCCCTGCAAACATGCCGGCGACGCTGAGCCAGCGATCTTCGTTCTTGGAAAAGCCGTGATACTTGTGAAGAAAAAAGCCGACGACAAACAGGATGCCGCAAAACCACAGCCGCACGGGATAGCGGTCCAGCATGCCGGCATCCGGGTCCTCCGCAAAATAATAGTTGCTCATCGTCTGCTGGATGTTGATTCCCCAATAGCGGCCCGCGGCGAGCAGGACCAGAGGGAATGCAATCGCAAGAAAGCCGATCCGCGTTCGCAGTTGGCGGTAGCTTTCGACGATCGCCTCATCGACGTGATTGAGATCCATGGCATCACTCCATCTCTCAAACTACCCCACCCGATGCTCGTCGAATTCCAGATTGCGAAGAACTCGCATTGCACACAAACGTTGTGGATAAATCCGGCACGCGGGGACGGGACGGCTTGAGATTGCGCCAGATTCCGCCCGCCTGAGACGATCCGTCGCGCCGTTTATTCCCTCTGCATCTGCATGCCCAATATCGCGGCATTGTGGGTTGACCTTAGGCAGAATGGCGGTGACTTTGTGCGCGCCGTGGTCATTTCCTCTGAATTCATCCGAGAATCCCAGCCGTTTGTTCCCGACTCGCGTCAGGCATGGACGCGCCTTGTCGTGGCCGTTCTGATCGGTTCCCTGGGCAGCGTCGGCATGTGGTCGGTCGTGGTGGCCCTGCCAGCCGTTCAGAACGAATTCGCCGCGACGCGCGGCACCGCTTCGCTCGCCTTCACCCTGGTCATGCTCGGCTTCGGGTCCGGCGGCGTCCTGACCGGCAAGATCACCGATCGCTACGGCATCGTCGCCGCGATCGGCGTTGGCGTCGGTATCCTCGGTCTTGGCTATGTCGGCGCCGGCTTTTCATCCTCGATCTGGCAATTCATTCTGGTGCACTTCCTGATCGGGTTGAGTTCGTCGGCGACCTTCGGTCCGCTGATGGCGGAAGCCTCGCACTGGTTCGACCGTTATCGGGGCCTCGCCGTCGCGATCGCAGCGAGCGGCAATTACGTCGGCGGCACGATCTGGCCACCGGTCGTCAACTGGGGCATGCAGGCGTTCGGCTGGCGCGACACCCACATTGCGATCGGCATCTTCACCGCCGTGACGATGACGCTGTCCTTGATCCTGCTGCGTGTTCTGATGGGATCGGAAACAACGCGCAGCCATGTCAACGCGCCGCGACCCCGCGTCGATGTGCGGCTGTCCACCAACGCGCTCACAGCGATCCTGTCACTCGCGAGCATCGCCTGCTGCGTGGCGATGTCGATGCCCCAGGTTCACATCGTCGCCTATTGCGGCGATCTCGGCTATGGCGTGGCGCGCGGGGCGCAGATGCTGTCACTGATGCTGGGATTTGGCATCGTCAGCCGTATCGGATCGGGGTTCCTCGCCGACCGGATCGGCGGCATTCGCACTCTTCTGATCGGCTCGATCGCGCAGGGTTCGGCGCTGCTGATGTACCTTTTCTTCGACGGCCTGACCTCGCTGTATGTCATCTCCGCGCTGTTCGGCCTGTTCCAGGGCGGCATCGTGCCGAGCTATGCCATCATCGTGCGCGAGGCGATGCCTGCCGCGGAAGCTGCGACCCGCGTCGGCATCGTGATCTTCGCATCCGTATTCGGAATGTCGTTCGGCGGCTTTGTGTCGGGCGTGATTTTCGATGCCACCGGCTCTTATGCCGCTGCCTTCCTCAACGGGCTGGCGTGGAACGCGCTCAACATCACCATCATGGTGGGGCTGCTGTTGCGCGCGCGGCAGCGGCCGGCTCTGGCGTAAGAGGACGACGGCCCGGCGGCTTATCGCGCGCCGGCCTGCAGCGGCGGGTTGTCGAAAACCAGTTCGTCGGATTCCAGCGGCTCGCGTTGCACGACCAGACGGAAGACGTCGTGGCACCGCGGACATTCGTAAGACCTGACATCGTGCCGGTTTCTGCCGGGCTTGATGCTGATCAGGGTTCGTTCGAGATTGCAGGTCATGCAGACCGGTACTGCCGCCATATCGGCCGCCTTTTTCGCGTAGTGGTTGTTCCGGCCCGCACCCTAGCCCGGCCGGTTCCGGCGGCGGTTAATTTACTGAACCGTACGAATACGGCCCGGATGACTACGGCTCCGGATGAATACGGATTGGCTTGCTCTGCCGCCTCGGCCTTGACGCCGAAAAGGGCTGGATAAGCAGCCCATCCGAGCAGCGCGGCCGCAGGGAATCCTGTATCGCTAGTCAAGCAGGCGTCACATTTGAGGCCCAAGCCAGGCGAACGCCGCGAGGCGAGCGCCCGTTGTTTTTACGTTTGATTTTCTGGATTCATGACTGAGCCCATTTCAGATTTGCCGCCATCGGCGGAAACCACTGAAGTCCTGCGGTTCCTGCGCAGGTTCGCCGACCTGATGTCGACCGGCAGCAATTCGCAGAATCTGCTTCGCGCGGCCGCCCTGGTTGAAACGCTCACTGATCTCCTGGGCCAAACGCAGGAGCGGCTTCAGGCCGCGCGACTCCAGTGCGATACAGAGGTCGAGGCGCGCAAGGCGCTTGCGGCCAGAATTGACGAATTGGAGCACGAGGTTCTTGCCCTCAAATCGCGGCTTGCCGACCAGCACGCCCGCACCGACGAAATCGTCGCAGAAATGGAGCGGCGGCAAAGCGAGTTCCTGCACCGCGCCGAACAGGCCGAAGCGGATTTGGCCGCGAACCGGCAGGCGCCTCCCGCGATCCCCGAGGGCTCGCTCGCCGTGTCGCTTTCGACCCTGCAGCTGGCCAAAGCGCAGTTCGAGCAGCTGGCCGCTGCCTTCGAGAAATCGGGAAATATCATCTCGCAGGTGATGTGCGAGGCCAGCGCCTCGACGCTTGGCCGCGTGATTGACGATTGCGGCGCCGCTGACGGCGCGGATCATCACGCCCAGAACGCGGCCTGACGGCCGGCCCCACGCGTTTTCAGGCAAGCCGTTCCTTAGGCCGATCTCGCGCGACGCGCTTTTGTCCTTCCTGAGGCGAACGGCTCGAACGCCTTCATGCGCTTGATCAGATGTTGCAGCAGGCCGAGCGTCGCCGGCGGCAGCCTGCGGCCGTGACGCGTGATGATATGGGCTTCGGCATTGCGCAGCACCGGATGATCGATGACGAGCGCAATCACCTCGCCGTCCGTCATCTCCCTGGTCGCGGCGAAAGCCGGCATGAACGCAATGCCGAGATTGGCGCAAACGAAACGCTTCAACACCAGGAACGAGTTGGTACGGACCACGGGCGTGAGGCTGATGCTTTCGGAGGCGGCCGCGACCTCCATGAGTTTCTGGGTGCCGAACGATCCGCGCAGTTCGGCGATTGGATAGCGCGCGAGATCGGACAATTTCGGTGCGCGTCCGAGCTTTGCGAGGGGATGTTTCGGGTGGACGATGGCGCAGATCGGCTGGCGAATCCTCGCATGGGTGTGCAGGCGGCGGTCGGCCGGCGGGAAGTAGACGATGCCGATCTGCGCTTCGCCTTCGATGACCGCCTGCACGATGCCGTCGGTTCCGGTGATTTCCAGCGACAATGTCAGGCCAGGGAAGCGCTGACAGAATTCCTGAAGCGGCCCGCCTAGTAGGTCGTCGATATAGCCTTCGCCGGTGACGAGCTCGATATGACCACGCTTCAATGACTTGAGCTCGCCGAGTTTTGCCAGCGTATCTTCACGCGCCGAATCCTGAATCCGGGCGTATTCCACCAGCAGCAGGCCTGCTTCGGTCGCCCGCACGCCGCGACCGAACCGCTCCAGCAACGTGGTCGCTACGTCCTTCTCGAGAAGCGCGATCTGCCGGCTAACCGTCGAGGCGTTGACGTTCAGCCGTTCGGCCGCGCCACGGATGCTGCCGAGCTTGACGGCGTGGCGCAGATAATGAAGTCGCTCGTGATCGAGGTCCGATGGCATCGACGGCATCCCGGGCAAATCGTCCGTTGCATAACGCGCAACGATAAAATCCATGTAGGGCCATATCAGGCAACGGAAGAATTCGCAATCATGCGGCCGGTCGTCGCTCTCGGCGGCCGGTCGAATGGGGAGGGGCGCCTCGATGAGTGTTTCAGTCATGCAGCTCGAATCTGAACGCCTCGACATCGGCAGCCGTGCGCGGGTGCTCGGGCTCGCTTTGATTGTTGTGCTTGCGGCCGAGTCGATCGGGAGCTTCATGTTGCAGGCGGGGCCAGGCCAGATCGTCCTGTTGCCCCTGCTGTGGGCGCTGCTGCTCGGCGGCGCGATCGGCGTTGCGAAAGACCGTCTTCCGCGCGCGCTGAAGCTGGACGTTGGCGCACAACACTATGCCTCGGCCGTGCTGCAATCGGCGCTGCTCCTCTTCATTGCGAAATTGGCGCTCCTGGTCGGCGCATCGCTGCCGAAGATCTTCGCCTCCGGCCATGCGTTGCTGTTTCAGGAATTCGGTCATTTCTTCGGTACGATGGTGTTCGGATTGCCGGTCGCGTTGTTGCTCGGCGTCAGGCGCGAGGCCGTCGGCGCGACGTTCTCCGTGGGTCGCGAGCCAAGCCTTGCGATCATCGGCGAGAAATACGGCATGGACTCTCCCGAGGGTCGCGGCGTGCTCGCCGAATACATCACGGGCACCGTGGTCGGTGCGGTCTTCATCTGGGTGCTCGCCGGCTTCGTCGCGGCGCTCGGCGTGTTCCGTCCCGACGCGTTGGCGATGGGGGCCGGCGTCGGCTCAGGCAGCATGATGGCAGCCGCCTCGGCGGCGATCGCGGCCCAACAGACGCCCGAGGTCGCGAAAGAAGTCGCGGCATTCGCCGCCGCCAGCAATCTGATCACCACGACAATCGGTACTTACTTCACGCTCTTTGTCTCGCTGCCATTTGCGAACTGGTCGTACCGCGTGCTTGAACCGGTGCTCGGCCGCGTCGGGCTGAAGCCGCGCGTTCAATCCAGCAATACGAATGCGGAAGGCGCGATCGACGCCGCACCGAACGAGCTCTCGCCGGCGGGGCGCGCGATCGCCTGGATCGTGACGGGATTGCTGGCGCTGATCGGCAACTGGCTCGCTTACAACAATGCACCAGTAGATGCGTTGCCGGGACTTGCGATCATGCTGGCTGTCGTGGCCACAGGATATGTATTATATCGCTTGACTGGCTCACGCATCCCGGCGGTGTGCTGGATCTCGCTGCTCGGCATGGTCGCCACCTATCCCGGCGTTCCCTATGCCGCCGAGATTTCGGCATGGACCGGAAAGATCAACTTTTTGGCGCTGACGACGCCGATGCTGGCCTTTGCCGGCCTCTCGATCGCCAAGGATATCCCCGCTTTCCGCAGGCTCGGCTGGCCGATCGTGGTGACCTCGCTGATGGCAAATGCCGGCACGTTCCTCGGTGCGACCCTGATCGCGCAAACTTTCGGCCATTGAGATGATAGGATGGAGGGAGTCGGCAACCAGGGCCGACGGAATTATCGCGCGCGACGGGATTACGATGGCCGGGAATACCAGAACGCCGCTCGACAAACTGCCGGTGACGCTGCGTGACGTCGAGGCGGCCGCGGCGACGCTGTCCGGCTTTGTCAAGCGCACTAATTTTGATCACAGCCGCACGCTGTCCGATATCACCGGTGCCGGAATCTGGCTTAAATTCGAGAACCTGCAGTTCACGGCGACCTTCAAGGAGCGCGGCGCGCTCAATCGATTGTCGGCGCTGTCGGCCGACCAGCGCAAGCAGGGCGTGATAGCGGCCTCCGCCGGCAACCACGCCCAGGGCGTCGCCTATCACGCTGCGCGGCTTGCGATTCCCGCGACCATCTACGTTCCCGTCGGCACGCCGACCGTGAAGATCGAAAACACCCGAAGGCACGGCGCCACAGTCGTCGAGGGCGGCGCGACGCTGGAGGAAGCGGCATCGCTCGCCAAAGCCTACGGCCAAAGCCGCGGCCTGACCTATATCCATCCCTACGACGATCCCCTGATCATCGCCGGCCAGGGTACGATCGCGCTCGAGATATTGTCCGCGGTGCCCGATCTGGATGCTCTGATCGTCCCGATCGGCGGCGGCGGGCTGATCTCCGGCATGGCCGTCGCGGCGAAAGCGGTAAAGCCCGACATCGAGATCATTGGCGTGCAGGCCGCGCTCTATCCCTCGATGTACAATGTGGTGAAGGCAAAGTCGCTGCCGATGCGCGGCGACACGCTGGCGGAAGGCATCGCGGTCAAGGCGCCCGGCGCCATTACCTCCGAAATCGTGCGGGCGCTCGTGGACGATATCGTTCTGGTGACCGAGCAGGATGTCGAGCATGCGCTGAGTCTGCTGCTCACGATCGAGAAGTCGGTCACCGAAGGCGCTGGCGCGGCCGGGCTTGCCGCGGTGCTGGCCGATCCCGCTCGCTTCCGCGGCCGCAAGCTCGGCCTCGTGCTCTCCGGCGGCAACATCGACACGCGGCTTCTGTCGGGCGTGTTGACACGGCAGCTTGCACGCGAAGGCCGACTGTCCCGGCTGCACTTCGATATCGTCGATCGGCCTGGGCAACTCGCGGCCGTGGTTGCGGTGTTGAGCAATGCCGGCGCCAACGTCGTCGAAGTCTCGCATCAGCGGATCTTCACGGACTTGCCGGCCAAGGCCGTGGTTCTGGAAATCGTGATCGAGACCCGCGACCGCGCTCACCTGAATGCGACCATCGAGGCGCTCCGCGCGGCCGATATCAAGGTCGAGGTGCTGGGTTAGCCGCCGGCCGAGAAATTCTCGCTGCGCACCGCCCAGCCGGTGACGCGGCCTTCGATCAAGGAAAAGCCGGCATAGAGCGCCACGCCGAGAATGGCGAGAATGAACAGGCCGGCGAATACCAGCGGCACGTCGAAGCTCGAGCTGGCGATCATCATCAGATTGCCGATGCCGCGGTTGGAGGCGACCGTCTCGGAGATCACCGCGCCGACAAAGGCAAGTGTCGCTGCGACTTTGAGCGAGGCAAAGAAGTAAGGCATCGTGCGCGGCAGGCCGATGTTCCACAGGATTTCCCATTTGGTTGCGCGCAGCGTGCGCATCACGTCCTGCAATTCAGGTTCGGTGGCGGCCAGTCCCGTCGCGACGTTCACGACGATCGGAAAGATGCACATGATCATCGCGGTGAGCACGGCAGGCACGGTGCCGGCGCCGAACCACAACACGAAGATCGGAACGACAGCGACTTTCGGGATCGAGGAAAATCCGACCAAGAGCGGATAAGCGACGTCATAAGCGAGCCGCGACGAGCCGATCAGGATTCCGAGCAGTACGCCGATGGCGATCCCGAGCGCGAAGCCGACCAGCGTCGTATAGAGCGTCTGGATCGCATGCGGCCAGATCGCTGGAAAGCGGGTCCACAGCGTCACCAGGATCTGGCTCGGCCGTGGCAGCACGATATCGGAGACGTTGAAGATCAGGCACAGGATCTCCCAGGCAACAAAGAAGCCCATGATGCAGACGATCGACAGGATCTGGCGGCGGACGGTCTCGTTCACGGGGCGGCCTCCTGGACGGCGCGTGCGGCGACGATGCGTTCGCGCAGTCGCTGGGTGAGGGAGACGAATTCGCTCTGAAAGGAAATATCGATGGTGCGCGGCCGGGCGAACGGCACTTCGCTGTCATCGACTATTCGTCCCGGCCGTGCCTGCATCACGCAGATGCGGCTGGCGAGGTAGGCGGCCTCCTTGAGGTCGTGCGTGACCAGCAGGACGGTCGGGCGTTTGTCGATCCACAATTGCTGCATGATCTCCCACAGTTCCTCGCGGGTGAACTGGTCGAGCGCGCCGAAGGGTTCGTCGAGCAGCAATAGCGTCGGATCGTGGATCAGCGCGCGGCACAGCGAAGCGCGCTGCTGCATGCCGCCGGAGAGCTGCCAGGGAAACTTGTCGCCGAAGCCGCCGAGGCCGACCCTTGCCAGGGAAGCTTCGACCCGGTCGCGATATTCGCCGCGCCGCTTGCGGGAGAATTCCTGCTTGAACGGCGGCACGATTTTGAGCGGCATCATGACGTTGTCGCGGATGTTGAGCCACGGCAGCAATGTCGGGTTCTGGAACGCCATGCCGATGCGCGCGCTCTCGGCATCGACCTCGCGGCCCGCGACGAACACATGGCCATCGGTCGCCGCCAGCGTGCCGGCAACAAGCTTGAGGATGGTCGATTTGCCGCAGCCGGACGGGCCGACCAGTGCGACGAATTCGCCGTGCTCGATTCGCAGCGACGTCTCGCTGAGCGCCGTCACCTTGTTCTTGCCGCCGAATGTCACCCGCACCTTTTCCAGGTCGATGACGTTGCCGACAGGAAGCGGAAGGGCATCGGCCATGGTGTTAGCTTCTCTTGCCGGTGACGGCGGCCATGGTGGCGTCGGTGTTCTTCGGTGTCGGCGCCGGCATCTTCTGAATCGCGTGAACCGAACGGCCGGTGCCGCGCGTCTGCTCGTTCAGCACGCGGTTCTTCATCGCGAAACGGCCGCGCACGATGGTGTGGATCGGCAGCGCCGTACAGCTCCAGCCCTGCCACGGCGAGATTTTCGACTTCGACTGGATCTTTGCGTCGTCGATGGTCCAGCGGCGGTTCATATCGACGATCGCAATGTCGGCATCGGACCCGACGGTGAGTGTGCCCTTGCGCGGATAAAGCCCGAACTGCTTCGCCGGATTTTCCGCGCTCCAGCGCACGTAGTCGCGAATGGTGGCCCGGCCCTTGCTGATCTCGGTCAGCATCAACGGCATTTGCGTTTCCACGCCGGGGAAGCCGCAATCGACCGTCCAGATGTCGTTGCGGGTTTTTTCTTCCGGCGTATGCGGCGCGTGATCGGTCGCGACCATGTCGATGGTGCCGTCCATGAGCGCGTTCCACAGCGGCTGCTGGTTTGGCGTTTCGCGCACCGGCGGATTGACGCGGACGATGCCCGCGGACTTCTCGTAGTCCTTTTCGCTTAGCAATAGATAATGCGGGCAGGTCTCGCCTGTGATCTCGACGCCGCGCGCCTTGGCTTCCGCCAATGGCCGCAACTCGGCGGCCGAGGAGATATGCAGCACGTGGATGCGCGCGCCGGTCCATTCGGACAGGATTGCCGCGCGCGAGACCGCCTCGACCGCGACGACCGCGGGCCGCGAGGCGAGATGCGCCAGCGGTTCGGTGCGGCCGGCGGCACGCAGGCGAGACTCGCGCCGCTCCATGATCGAATTGGTCTCGGCATGCAGCGAAATGCGCTTTCCGGTCGGAGCGACCAGTTCGAACAGCTCCAGCATCGCGCCGGTGGAAGGCGAGGGGATGCGGCCGAACGTGTTGCCCATGTAGCACTTGAAGCCGATGACGCCGGCCTCAATCAGCTCGTCGATATGATCGAGGCTTTCCTCGCCGAGCACGGCATAGAGTCCGTAATCGACATAGGCTTTCTCGGAGGCGAGCTTGTGTTTGGCGGCGAGCACTTCGGCGTTCGCGACCGTCGGGATCGTGTTCGGCATGTCGAACACGGTGGTGACGCCGCCGAAGGCGGCCGCCGCCGTGCCGCTGCCGAAATCTTCCTTGTGGGTATAGCCGGGGTCGCGGAAATGCACATGGACATCGATCGCGCCGGGCAGCACATGCATGCCGGTCGCGTCCAACGTCTCGTTTGCCGCTGGCATGGCCTCGGCCGCGCCGATGGCGTGGACCTTGCCGTCCTTGACGGCAATGCTGGCGCGAACTTCCGCATCCGGTGACACCACGATGCCGCCGTGGATGACAAGATCGACCTTGTCCGATGTTGTCATGATCTGATCCTCACAGCATCGCCCAACCGCCATCGACCGGCAGGTCGACGCCGGTGATCTGGCGCGACACGTCGCTGGCGAAAAACAGGCAGGCGTTGGCAACGTCCTCGTCGACCGTGATGCGCTTCAAGGCGTAATCTGCGGCGTGCCGTTGCGCGGCCTCTTCTTCCGTGATGCCGAGCTTCTGCGCCATGTCGCGGCAGACCTTGTCGCGAAAGCGCGGGCCGTCGACCATGCCGGGGGCGACGCAGTTGACGTTGATGTTGTATTGGCCGACTTCGAGCGCAAAACTCTTGGTGATGCCGCGCAGGCCCCATTTGGAAGCAGAGTACGCGACGCGCCCGGCGCGACCGCGCATGCCGAACGTGCCGCCGACATTGACGATCTTGCCGTAGCGCTGATCGATCATGGTCGGCAGAACCGCGCGCATGGTGTGGAAGCAGCCGTTCATGTTGAGCGTGACGATGTCGTCGAACTCCTCCGGCGTGGTCTGCACGCCGGTCTTGCCGATCGGGCCCGAGCCGCCGGCGATGTTCACCAGCACGTCGATCCGGCCGCCGAACGCATCCTTGGTCGACGCCGCCGCGGCCTCGCATTGTTTGGCGTCGGTGAGATCGCAGGCGATGACGATCGCCTGGCCGCCCGCCGACTTCACCTCGCTGGCGACCGGCTCGATCGCCGATGTATCGCGACCGAGCAGCGCCAGCTTTCCGCCTTCGCGGGCGAAGGCGTGGGTGACGGCGGCGCCCATGCCCTTGGCGGGGCCGGTAATCATCACGACGCGGTTTTCGAGAGAGAGCTTCATGGCAAGGCCGGTCCCTGTCAGGTCTTGAGGTCAGGTATTGGGCCGGACCGAAGTCGGCCGCTCGCTCAACGGCGGCAGGAAGCTGCGGTCAAAGATTTCGCCGACGGCCGGCGTGCGCGGCAATTCCTTGGCCTTGACCAGGATATCGATCGCTTTCGCCATGCGCTCGTCGCTGATGTCGCCGATGCCGATCTTGGCGATTTCCGGATGGCTCATCTCGTCGGCCATGGTCGCATCGATCCGCGCACGCTCGATCGCGGGCTTGGTCAGCGGCTCGCGTTTGACGACGGCGTCGATCGCGGCCTGCGGATCGGCGATCGCATCCTTAATGCCGTGGTTGAGGGCGCGGACGAAGCCCTTGACGGCTTCGGGATGTTCCTTGACCAGCTTGCGCGAGACGATGATGGCGTTGGAATAGAGGTCCATACCGTAATCCTCGAACTTGATGAAGCGGAACTGCTTGTCGGGATCGATACCGGCAAGCCGCGCGGAAAAGCGGATCGTGGTGACGTAGCCGAACGCGCCGTCGACCTGGCCCTGCATCAGCATCTGTTCGCGCAGGTTCGGCGCAAAGTTGACGATCTCGACTTTGGTGCAGTCGATCTTGGCCGACGAGCACAACGCCGGGAAAAGTTTCAGCGCGCCGTCATTGGCGGCGCCGCCGAGCTTGCGCCCGACAAAATCGGCCGGCGTCTTGATCGGGCTGTCGGCCTTCACCGCAACCGTGAACGGCGGCCGATTATAGAGCATGAACACGCCGATCGGCGCGTCGTCGGGCTTTTTCGCGGCAAGTTCAATCAGCGCGTTGATGTCGCCGAAGCCGGCATCGTAGGCGCCGTTGGCGACTTGCGGCACGGCGGCGCCGGAGCCGTTGCCCTGGTCGAAGGTGACCTCGATCCCTTCCTGCTTGAAGTAGCCGCGGTCGTCGGCGAGGAAGAACATCCCCTGCGGCCCCTCATATTTCCAGTTCAGCACCATCCGGATTTTGGTCTGCGCCTCTGCCGTGGCCGCAAAGCCGGCGACGAGGGCCAAACTCAGGGCGAGCGCCTGCATTCCACGAAACGCATGTTTCCAGGTCATCGGATTTTTCCTGTGTTGGATGTCCGGCTTCGCCTGTCTGCCGTCCGAAGCCGCCGCTGGGTAAAAGCTAGCGCTTTCCAGTGACCTTATCTGCCGCTATCTTTTGACTTGAGCGGTGCTAAAAAGGCATCACTGGAGGGATCGGGATATGCGCCATCTGAGACTGCTGAGCCATGTCGTGGAGGTTGCCCGCAGTGGTTCGATCCGCAAGGCGGCCGAGCAGCTCAATCTGACCCCGTCGGCCATGAACCGGCGGATCCAGGATCTCGAGGCCGAAGTCGGCACGCCGCTGTTCGAGCGGCGCCCGCGCGGGGTGAAGTTGACGACCGCCGGCGAAATGTTCGTGCGATATGCGCGCAGTCAGATCGCGGACGCCGAGCGGATGAAATCCCAGGTCGAGGATCTGCGCGGGCTTCGGCGCGGGCCGGTGCTGATCGCGAGCAGCCAGGCGCTCGCGCTCGATTTTCTGGCGTCGCGGATCGCCGGATTTCAGAAGCAGCACCCGCGCGTCACCTTCGATCTGAAGACCCTAGATCACGAACGCGCACTCGATGCGCTCGCCGCCTATGATGTCGATCTGGCGTTGGTCTTCCGGCCCTCGATGCGGCCGACGCTTCGGGCTATCGCCAGCGTCCCGCAACGGCTGGTCGCCGTCGTTCGCGCCGATCATCCACTGGCGGCGAGGAAATCCGTCAGGCTGTCGGAGTGCGCCGAGTACCCGGCCGCGCTGGCGGACCGTTCACTCGGCGGCCGGCAGATGCTCGATGAAGTCGCAGCCAGGCGCGATCTGCACTTCAACGTGATGGCCGAATCCAATTCATTCGAGATGTTGCGAGGGTTGGTGCACCGCTGCAATGCGGTCTCGTTTCAGATCGAGATCGGCGCGCCGTCCGGTGAGCTCGGCATGAGCCTCGTCGGCGTGCCGGTCGACACCAGGGACGTGCCGACCGGCGAACTCGTGTTATGCCAGTTGCGCGGACGGGTGCTCCCGATCGCGGCGGCGTCCTTTGCGGAGACCTTGTCGAAAAGCCTGCATGACATGAAGGCTTCTCCGTCGCGATCGTGACGAGTGGGGCGCTTTTTCCGGACTTGCTCGATCGAACCCGCCATGGTGTTCTGGCAGGGCGAAAGCGTGGAATAAAACAATATGTCCCTGTCTTCATCTTCGGTCGACGTCATCCGCATTCCGACTTCGGGTCCCGGCGATACCTCAGGCCTGATCCGGCTGATCGAGGCCGGGAAGATCGATCCGAATTCGATTCTGGCCATCCTCGGAAAGACCGAAGGCAACGGCGGCGTCAATGACTTCACCCGCGAATATTCAACCGTTGCGCTGACCGGCGCGCTGGCGCCTCATCTCGGCATTTCAGTCGAGGAGGTCGAGCATCGCATCGCCTTCGTGATGTCCGGCGGCACCGAAGGCGTGCTCAGCCCGCACATCACGGTCTTCACGCGAACGCCGCTTTCCGCTGCGCAAGCCAAGCCGGGCCAGGGCAAACGCCTTGGCATCGGCATCGCACATACCCGCGAGTTTCATCCCGAAGAGCTCGGCCGGCAGCCGCAGATCGCAGAGACTGCGGCCGCGGTGCGCAGGGCCATGCGAGAGGCCGACATCACCGAGGTTGCGGACGTTCACTTCGTGCAGGTGAAATGCCCGCTGCTGACCAGTGAGCGCGTTGATGCCGCGGAAGCGCGCGGTGCCAGCACGGCGACGAAGAGCTCTTATGCGTCGATGGGCTATTCGCGCGGCGCTTCGGCGCTCGGCGTGGCACTGGCGCTCGGCGAACTGGAGAGTGAGCCGCGCGAGGAGGATGTGCTCAGGCGCTGGGATCTGTTTTCCTCGGTCGCATCAAGCTCGGCCGGCATCGAGCTGATGCACAATGTCGTCGTCGTGATGGGCAATTCCGCATCGTCGTCGAGCGAGCTCGTCATCGGACATGCCGTGATGAAGGATGCGATCGATGCCGCCGCCATACGGGCCGCACTCGCCAGCGTCGGACTGCGCGCCGATGGAACGGCGGACGCGGCGATCGGCGAGCGGGTCGTCAATATTTTTGCCAAGGCCGAGGCAGCGCCCGATGGCTTTGTCCGCGGGCTTCGCCACACCATGCTGAACGACACCGACATCAGTTCGACCCGCCACGCCCGCGCAGCGGTCGGGGGTCTCGTCAGCGGTCTTGCCGGAACGACAGCGGTCTACGTCTCCGGTGGCGCCGAGCATCAGGGTCCAGCCGGCGGCGGCCCGATCGCGGTGATCGCGCGCGCCTGATACCGGACGCCGGACAAAAATCCAGATCTTGTGCGAGAAGTGGATATACTGGCCCGAGGCGGGTTCACATCATTGTGTTGGTGGGAGAGGACCGATGAGCCAATTTTTGACCAAGCTTTCGATACTGACGATCTGTGCGGCGCTGTCGGTGCTTCCAGCGATCACGCCTGCCGAAGCTGGTGGAAAGCATCGGCATTCCTACAAGCATCGGCACGGGCACCATCACTACGGTGCCGCATGGCCGGTCGGCCCGGCGCAGCCTGTCGCCCCGTCCTACGGTGGCGACGTCTGTCCGGCCCTCGGTCGAAGCTTCGACTGCAAGATATGGCCGCCGCCGTACGCGGACGATCCCGATCGCAAGACTTTCCGGCACTGAAGCATCGGTGTGAGGGCGAGGGGTTCTGAAGCCCCGCGCTCGTTGCGCCTCGCCATTTGCCTGATAGTGCTATGCGAGGCGCAGGCACCCGCATGCGCGCGGTTTTCGCCTCTGGACACACCTGTTCGGCGTCGTCAAAACTCCCTCAAAACAATGAGGAGACGCGCCGATGCCGATTATTGATTCCCAGGTTCACGCCTATGAGGCCAATACGCCGAAGCGGCCCTGGCACACGGTGCCGAACTGGCCTGCGCATGTCACCGGCGACGAAATGGTCGCGGCGATGGACAAGGTCGGCGTCGATGGCGCGATCTTCATCTCCGCCTTTTCGATGTACCGCTATGACGCGAGTTACGCGGTCGAAGTGGCGCGCGCCCATCCCACCCGGATGGCAATCGTCAAGCCGGTCGATCCGGATGATCCGGATGTCGACGATGTGATCGCCGAATGGAAGAAGACGCCGGGCACGGTCGGCATTCGCATCATGCTGACCAAGGAGAACAAGCGCGACCCCAAGCATCCCGGCCTCGACCGCATCGCGCGCTCGGCGGTGAAGCATGATTTTCCCGTCAATATCCTGTGCTGGGACAATCTCGAGGCCGGCACCGCGCTGATCGATCGCCATCCCGACACGCGTTTCATCCTCGACCACCTCGGCATTTTGCAGCCGCGCGTGCCGCCCGCACCGGACAACCCCTGGGCCGATCTGCCCAAGGTGCTGGATCTTGCCAAACGCAAGAACGTCGTGATCAAGGTCTCAGGCGCCTGCACGCTGTCGAAACAGCCTTACCCCTATCCCGATATCTGGGATCCGCTCGCGCGCGTGTTCGATGCCTGGGGGTTCGAGCGCTGCCTGTGGGGCACCGACTGGACGCGCGCCTTTGCGGTCGTCAATTACGAGCAGGGTGTCAAACCATTCCTGGAGACCGACCGCCTCAGCGCGAGCGAACGCGCCATGCTGATGGGCGGTGCCTGCGCCAGGGCGTATGGCTGGTCGCCGAAGAAGAGCTAGCTGTCGCGTAATTCTTGGACTTCCTGGCCACAGCAACTGGACTTTGTGCCAGTTGGTACGCAGTGATTCGGATCGGCCGAACGCTGTGTTGCGTTTCCGATGTGAATTTGCTCCGGCCACTTCCGCGTTTGTGGCCGAGCAGCTCTCTTGTCGCGTCATTGAGTCGCGCGCGCGTGCCGAGACGCGCCTTCGCATCGGCGCGCACTCGGTGCGGGCCGCAATCTACGGATCGGCCATCGCTTCGTTTCATTAGCCGACGGAGAAGTTCCCGCGAAGGGTTTTCACGTCTTGGGACCCGATCATCAGTCGCTTTACGAATGGCATGTCCGGGACGATGAGACGACTGCGAACGAGGAAGACGGCGGTGTATCAAGATCTTTCGGAATCGCTTTGCGAAATCTGCTAGCAGCGGCGCTGCAGACTTCCGTCGGCAGCAGATCGCAACGATTGTCGTATTGTCATTGAAGTCGCAAGAAAGCGTCATCGCGGCGTCAACCGCCGGCGAATAGATTTCACGCGGCCTCGTCCAAGGCAAATTCTCATCTTTTCAAGAATAGAGGGGCGAACTCATGCGATTTCGTGAATATTTCCTGTCAACTGCCGCGATCGTGGCCTCGATGCTTGCCTGCGGCGTCATGGTCGCGCATGCGGATGACGACGATGGACATCGCGTCAAGCACGTGCTTCTCCTGAGCATCGACGGCTTCCACCAGCACGACCTGGCGACCTGCTTGCATAGCGGCGGGTGCCCGAACCTGGCAAAGCTGGCGGGCCGCGGCGTCACCTATACCAACGCGAGGACGACCACGCCGTCCGATTCGTTCCCCGGCATGCTCGCGCAAGTGACGGGCGGAACGCCGAAAACGACCGGCGTCTATTATGACGACAGCTACGACCGGACCCTGTTCTCGCCGGACGGAAAATTCCCCGCCGTCGCGTCCGGATGCAGCGGCAATCCGGGAACCGAAGTCGTGCTGGATGAGTCGATCGACGTTTTTCCAAATACCAAACTGTTCAGCGGCGGCATCGACCCGGCCTTTCTGCCCCAGCAGCGTCACGCCGACGGCAGCTGCACAAAGGTGTTTCCGCACGATTTCGTCAAGGTCAACACCATCTTCGGAGTTGCCCATCATGCCGGGCTGCAGACGGCATGGTCCGACAAGCATCCGGCCTACGACATCCTGAATGGGCCGTTCGTTGGCGCGCCCAATATCGACGATCTGTACACACCCGAGATCAACTCGAACATCTTCACCGCGACTCCGCCCGGTCCCGCCTCCGCAAACGGCGTTGACCTCGCAGGCCCTGCGGGCAAATGCGACGCGACGAACTCGACGTTGGCGTTTAACAGCATCGCTCCGGTGCAATATGTCGACTGCGCACCGACCCAGGAGGCCTATGACGACGTCAAGGTCAACGCGGTCATCAACTGGATCAACGGCAGGCACGCGGAAGGCCAGCCCTGGACCGGCAAAGCGCCGGCGATTTTCGGCATGAACTTCCAGGCGATCAGCGTCGGCCAAAAGCTCGTGGCGGGCGGTTACGACACGCAACTTGCGCCGAAGCCGATCCTCGCCCACGCCATCACGCACACCGACGCGTCGATCGGCAAAATGGTGACGGCGTTGAAGGCGAAGGACCTGCTCGAAGACACGTTGATCATCGTCTCGGCGAAGCACGGCCAGTCGCCGATCAATCCCACGAAGCTGCAGATGGAAGCCAAGGCGACCCAGGCACCGGACCACACGGTGGTGGATCCGGGCAGCGTGATCAGCGCGCCCGTCGACCAGACCTTCTCCGCTTTCACCAACCCGAACAGCGGCAGTCAATATGCGCAAGGCGGCCACCTGCAGACGGACGACGTTGGCATCGTCTGGCTTCAGCCCAACACGCCGGCCGATGTGAAGCAGGCGGTGATCAGCCTGCGGAACAACGCGAAAGCAATCCACGCCGACACGTTGCCGCCGGGGACCATCTTTGACTCCAACATCACTTCGGGTGAGGAGCTCTCCGAGATTTTCGGTGATCCCCGCGTACCTGGATCGATCGCCGCCGCCAGGGCACCAGACATCTTCATTCAACCCGATCACGGCGTGGTCTATTCGGGCAGCAAGAAGAAGATTGCGGAGCACGGTGGCGGGTCGCTCGACGACACCCATGTGGCCCTGCTTGTCGCAGGACCCTCCGTCAGCGAAGGCGGCAAGGTCGACGATCTCGTGCATACGACCCAGATCGCTCCGACGATCCTGCGTGTCCTTGGGCTCCCCCCGCGCGCGCTGGACTCGGTCCGACAGGAAGGCACACGGAGTCTTCCGGACCTTTTCGAGGGCGACGACGACTAGGCGAAGCCCGTCAAGTCTGAGTTTCGCGACGGTTTCGACCTTAAGCGTCTGAGAATATTTTTGCAGTCAAAGCGGCGCCCGGATCAACTCCGGGCGCCGTTTCTTCGTGCTATCGGCTGCCGGCGCGAGCAATCGGGACCTGCGCGCCGCCTACTGCGGACATTCCGCGCCGCTGTCGATCCAGGCCTGCACCAGCTGTCCGGCCGCTTCCTGGCTGCCGGGCGCGGGATTGCGGCCTTCACCGGGATGCCAGCCATAGGCGACGATCTCGTCCTTGGCGATGTGTTCCTGCAGCTGCGCAAGATCGCGGCCGCCGTTGAGACTGGTGTCCTTGAGCTGCCGGCAGATCTCGCCGAGCGACTTGTCCTGCCAGGCCATGGAGAGCGGCGCAATTTCCCAGTTCGGATTGCCGGGGATACTCTTGTAGCTTGCGCCCTCGTGCAGCGTCACGTTGTGCTCGGTGTGACAGCCGGCGCAGTTGGTCGCCAGATGCCCATTCTCGCCGCGCCATACCGGCGGCATGTGTTCGTGCTGATCGTCCCCCTGCAACGGCCGATCACCCGCCGGATGGCAGTTCATGCATCTGGGATGCGTCAGGACTTTGCCGATTTCGCCGAAGATCGCGCGCGAGCGCTCGGTCTTGTTTTCGATCGATGCGAATGCCGACGGGCTCTTGAGCGCAGCCTCGCTATCCCGTGTGTCGGTCGCGCCAAGAGCCGGGGACAGCAGCAGTGCGGCAGCAAACGTTACGACGACGCCGGCTCGGCGCAGCCTGATTCCAAAATGGTTGGCATAGACGATCATGCCGGCAGTAACTGCCCGGCCATCGGTTGGTTCCAGTGGCGCAGATGCAAGGGCGAGCGATGACTTGCCGGCTCGCGAGGTAGAAAGTTTGCGAAGCGCTAACGCTCGTTTGTCAGTGAGCTGTTCGTCGATGGCGATGAAAGGCAGCGGAGCACGCGAAAAATCAGGCGCGTAAAAAGTTGAGAAAAAAGGCGCAAACTGCGTCGCGTTCGAGGTTCCGCTCGATGGAACAAATGGCCGCTCGGATTTGGCCACACTCAAACCCAACAATTTTCCAAAAGCGAAATAGCGCAGTCGATTTTTGGACGGATTTGAGTCGCTCACTGCCCGGCTCTAGCGCGGCGATTTCAGAAGTCCGCATTCGTTGTGCCGCGATCGCTGGTGCGGACTTCTGAAGCAAAGCCGCACTGGAACAGTAAGTTCGCCAGTGTCCTTTCGATTCCGAAACCGAAGCGTGGCTCCGCAAAGCCATACGAATTTCGAAAATCGGGACGCTGGTGGTGGGGCACCCCGGATGAGAAAATTTGTCAGCGACTTCCGAGCTGTCCCGTTGTTGCGTCACAGTAGGCGGGAGAGCAGCCATGGTAGACCACGCTCCGCGTTATCCGTCGTACGATCCTGAAGTCGAACGTTACGAGGACAAATCAGCCAGCCGTCCAGTCGCGCCTTATCAGGCGCCGTCGCGGCCGAACTACCCGGAGCGCTCCGTCCCGCTGTTTCTGTCTGATCGCGACGGCGTGCCCGATCCCAGTGAATATCTGGCGCCTTCGTCAGGAAAGGTGAAGCTGGGTTCTTATTATACGTCGCGGATTCTCGCCGGCGCGGTCGGCGGCGCGGTGCTGGCCGTACTCGCCGCGCTGTTTACCTCCGATTCCGCGCGCGAGGTTGTCGCCAGCGCCAAGGCATCCAGTACCGCCGCTCTTTCGGTCGCCTCGGTCGTGATGCAGTCGAATCCGGCCCCGGCAAAAGCCGCCAGCGTGCCGCTGAAGGAAGCGAGCCAGCCTCCGGTGCAGGACAACCAAGCGGCTGCCGCCGCCAGCGTCACGGTCGCAGCGGTGGCGCCGACCCGCGAGGACATCAAGACCGCTTACCAGAGCGCCTTGCAGGGCAGTGCGCCGCAGGCCGCCGCCGCGCCCGAGCCAGCAGCGCCGGTCGATGTCCTCCATCATCTTGACGCGGGCGAAATCGCCACGCTGCTCAAGCGGGCCGATGGCCTGATCGGCAGCGGCGACGTCGCGGCGGCGCGCCTGGTGCTCCGCCGTGCAGCCGAAGCCGGCGATGGGCGCGCGGCGATGATGCTGGGTGGAACCTACGATCCGACCGTTCTCGAAAAGCTCAGCGTCCGTGGCGTCGTGCCGGATCTCGCGATGGCGCGAGCCTGGTACGAAAAGGCGGGGCGTTTTGGCGCCACTGAAGCATCGTCGCGGCTGGAACGGCTCGCCAACGGCCAACACTGATCTGCGCCATCACCCGAACATCATAAAGATTACAGCAAAGGGCAAAACAATATGGGCGTCCTGACCGCAGCGGCTAGAAATCCGATCCTGTACCTGCCGTTCTTCGCGTTCCTGGTCCTGGCAACGATCGCCTCACCTCCCGCTTCGGCTCAAAGGCGAGCGGCAGCGGCGGCTCAAACCCAGACGCCGGGGGCGAGCTATGAAGAGAAAAAGCGCCAGGCGAACGACATTGCGGTGTCGGTCGTGGTGTCCGGACTGTCGTGCACATGCGCAAGGTTCACCGAGGACATTCGCAACGTCGTCAACGATTTGAGCCCGGATGGTATTCGCGTGCTTCCGGTGCTCGGCGTCGGCGGGCTTCAGAACGTCAATGACGTGCTGTTTCTCAAGAACATCGATATGGGCGTCGTCGACGAGGACAACCTTCGGCTTCTCAAGCAGAAGGACCCGGCGCTCTATGCCAATATCGAGCAGCGGATTCAGTACATCACGAAGCTCTACAATTCCGAGTTTCACGTTCTGGCGCGCGACGACATCAAGTCCTACGACGACCTCAGGGGCAAGAAGGTCAACTTCAACCTGAAGGACAGCCAGACCGAGGTGACCGCCGACACCGTTTTCAACTCGCTCAACATCCCGGTGCAGCGCTCTTATTACGACAATGACGAAGCCATCAAGCGGCTGATCGCAGGCGATATCTCGGCGATGATCATTCTGACCGGCGCGCCGCAGGCCGCGCTTGCCAAACTGAAGAAGGAAGACGGCGTGCATTTCCTCGCGCTCGATCAGGAAAGTCTGCCCAATCACGATCTCAACGGCCTGTTTGCGGAATATCTGCCGGCGGAGCTCACCCACGATCTCTATCCGAACCTGGTTCCGGAAGGCACCACGGTGCCGACTGTCGCCAACCGGGCTTTGCTGGTTGCCTATGCCTGGCCGGAGAACTCTGAGATGTACAAGAGGATCGCCAAGTTCGTCGAAGCGTTCTTCAGCAAGATCGACCAGTTCAACAATCCGTCGCGGCATCCGAAGTGGCGCGAAGTCAATCTAGCGGCCGAAATGCCGGGCTGGGTTCGCTACAAGCCGGCGGCCGACTGGCTCGCTGCGCACAAGAATCAACCGGTCTCGGCCAATGCGGACGGCACGGCCGGTCTGTCGACTGCCGAACTGCGGCTGGCGTTCGACAAATTCATGCAGACCTACGCCTCGGCCTCCGGCGGCAAGGAGTTGTCACCGAGAGATCGCGAAGCGCTGTTTGTCAGGTTCAAGGAGAGTCTGGCTGGCTCCAAGGCCACCCAGGCGTCGGCACGTTAAGGTCCGGCAGGCGGGACAGTAAACGGCGAGAGCAAGATCGAAGGGCGCCGCATCGAGCGGCGCCCTTCTTGATTCTCGGTATCAAGCCGGCGCGAGCGCGATGACGCGCAGCGGGCTGCCTGAACCGTCGGCGATCTTGAGCGGCGCGGCGATGATCACCGCGCCGGTTGGCGGCAGCTGATCCAGGTTGATCAGGCTGGTGATGCCGAACTTGCCGGCGCCGTGCATCGTGCCGTGATTGGGGAAGGGTGGATCGAAGGTGCCGGCCTGGCCGGCATCGGTTCCGATGGTTTCGACGCCGACGCCGAGCACGTCGCGCTGGTGCGCCAGGAATTCGGAGCACGCTTTCGAGAATCCCGGCGAGTGGGGGCCATCGTCGCGGGCGTTGATGAATTCTTCGCGCGAGGTGCGCGAGCTCCAGCCGCTGCGCAGCAGCACCCATGATCCGGCGGAGATGCGGCCATGGGTCGCTTCCCAGGCTTGCACGCGTTCCGGCGTGAGCAGGAAATCCGGATTTGATTTCACATCCGCGGTCACGTCGATGACGCAAGCGGGACCGATGAATTTCCTTGGCTTGATGGTATCGGTCGCGTTGTCGGGCAGATCCTTGCCGGTGATCCAGTGGATCGGCGCATCGAAATGCGTGCCGGTGTGTTCGCCGAGATTGAGCACGTTCCAGTACCAGGCCGGCCCTTTGGAATCGTAGCGTGAGATTTCGGTCAGCGTCAGGGCGGGCGAGGGCGCGAACATCGGCGGCAGGTCGATGACGGGCGTGTCGGGGCCAAGCGTCGTCGTCAGGTCGATGACGCGAATGCGGTTTGCGTTCAGCTCTTCGACCAGTTGGGTCAACACGCTCGATTGTTTATCCGCCATGCTCGCCTCCCTCACGCCAAATGCAGGTTAGGTTTCAGCCGCTATCGCAGCGCCTCCAGCGCCCGCTTGAACTGGAAGCGGTTTTCCAACAGCGGCAAATCCATGTGGAACGATTTCGGTCCGATCGCGTCGACCTTCGCGACGATGGTCGTCAGCTTGTCGCCTTTCAGTGCGTCCGCGACCGCGCTCTTGAGCTGGTCCGGCGTGTGGGCCTCGGCCACTTTCGGTATAGCGCAGGCCCGCGCGACGCCGGCTAGATCGGTGCCGGTCGCGGTTGCGGTCGGAAAGCCGCCGACCGAAAGCAGGCTTGCATTGTCGAACACGATATGCACGAGGTTGCGCGGCGAATAGCGCGCCATCGTGCTCAGGGTGCCGAGGTTCATCAGCAGCGAGCCGTCGCCGTCGATCACGATGACTTTTTGGCGCGGCATGGCGACGGCGATGCCCAGTCCCATCGACGAAGCCAGCCCCATCGCGTGCTCGAGATAGAAGAAGTTCTCGCGGTGGCCGAGCGTGTAAAGCTCGGCGGCAACCGCGCCCATGATGGTGACGACGATCCGGTCTTTCAGCTCGGGATAGATCGCCTCTAACGCATCGACGCGCAGCATGGCTATTCCTCCCACATCAGTTCGCGGGTCAGAAGCACCGCGACCGGCGAAAGCGAGGCGTGCGCCAGCGTCTGCGCATCCTTGATGCGGCGCTGCGCGTCGTGCGGGCTGGAGAGATGCCAGACCGGGATGCCGAGCGTGCGCAGCAGCGGCTCGGTCACCATGCCGCCCTGCGTCTGCCAGGGATCGCGCTCGCCCATATGGCCGCGATAGCTGATCAGCATCAGGAGCGGAATCTTGTAGAGCATCGCCAGCGAGACGATCGGATTGATGGCGGCGAGGAAGCCGTGATTTTGCATCAGAAGCGCGGAGCTGACGCCGGCCAGATGCGCGCCGGCGGAAATGCCGATCGCCTCTTCTTCCTTGGCAACGCGGATCAGCGTGACCTCGGGGTCCTCGTCGGCCATGCGGATCAGATGCACCAGCCAGGTTTCCGGCAGTGCCGACATGATCTTCACGTCGCAGGCTTTCAGGGCCTCGTAGATCACCTGGGAGTTGGCGAGTGAAACTGGCATACGCCCCACCTCTTGCCGTCGCACGCCGCGTGAGAAGCAACAAGCCTAACACACGCTTTGGTCGGGCGGCAACGCCCGCGGCGCGGCATCGGAAATCGGGTGGTTCGTCAGCCGGATTGGCGCGATCAACATGATGAGGGTTTTTATGGATTAAGGATCCAGGATGACGGCGAAATCGCAAGGAGCGCGTATGTTGCCAAACACGACTGTGGAGGCCGATCCGCGCTGGCAGCGCGTTCTGGCGCGGGACCGCTCGGCGGATGGACAATTCTGGTACTCGGTCGCAACCACGGGCGTGTATTGCCGGCCGTCATGCCCATCGCGCACGGCCAACCCCAGGAATGTCGGCCTTCACGGTTCGCTCAAGGAAGCAAAAGCGACCGGCTTTCGGCCGTGCAAGCGCTGCAAGCCGGACGGCCCACCGGCCGATATCGAGAATGCGGCAATCGTCGCGCGCGCCTGCCGCGCCATCGAAACCAGCGAGGAAGTCCCTTCATTGAAGGGGCTCGCCGCGGCGGCAGGCTTGAGCGCCAGTCACTTCCATCGTTTGTTCAAACGCGTCACGGGTCTCACGCCGAAGGACTACGCGCAGGCCCATCAGGCCTCTCGGGTTCGCGATTGCCTGGCGCGAGGGGCGAGCGTGACGGAAGCAATGTACGATGCGGGATTCAATTCCAGCGGCAGGTTCTACGAAAAATCCAGGACGATGCTTGGCATGACCCCGACGCAATATCGCGCGGGCGGCGCCAACGAAGAGCTTCGCTTTGCGGTCGGGCAATCTTCGCTCGGCGCCATAGTAGTAGCGTCGAGCGACAAGGGCGTGGCCGCGATCCTGATTGGCGACGATCCTGAAGAACTCGTGCGTGACCTGCAGGATCGGTTTCCCAATGCGCGGCTGGTCGGTGGCGACCATGATTATGAGTCGATGGTCGTTCGCGTCATCGGATTTGTCGAGACGCCGCAGATCGGTCTCAGCCTTCCGCTCGACGTGCGCGGCACCGCGTTTCAGCGGCGCGTGTGGCAGGCGCTGCAGGATATCCCGGCCGGACAAACCTGCTCCTATTCCGATATTGCGCGCAGCATCGGTGCACCGAAAGCCATGCGTGCGGTCGCAACCGCCTGCGCCGCGAACAACATCGCGGTTGCGATCCCCTGCCATCGCGTGGTGCGCAATGACGGCGCGCTGTCGGGTTACGCCTGGGGTGTCGAGCGCAAGCGCGAACTGATCGTCCGCGAGGCAGAGCCGGCACAAATCGAAAGAGGGCCTTTCTCGATTTCAAGGCAACAAACGGAGTGTGATGCCGCGAGGGCGACAGTACCTCCCACGGCGTTCGCCGGAAGAGACGGTTTGCGCCGTCGCAATCGATAAAGGCCCAACATGAACATCCTGATTCTCCTCACCACCCACGATACGCTCGGCGTTTCAGGCAAGAAGACCGGGTTCTGGCTCGAAGAATTCGCCGCGCCCTATTATGCGTTCAAGGACGCGGGCGCTGACGTCACGCTGGCCTCTCCGCTCGGAGGCAAGCCGCCGATCGATCCCAGAAGCGACACGGCGGCGTTTCAAACCGACGACACGCGACGCTTCCGCGCCGACGCGATCGCTGAAGCGAGCCTCGCCAACACGGTCAAACTGTCCGAGGTCTCGGCGGCTGACCATGACGCGGTGTTCGTCTGCGGCGGCCACGGCGCCATGTACGATCTCGCCGAAGACGCTTCCTCGATCACGCTGATCGAAACCATGTTCGCGGCCAACAAGCCGGTCTCGGCCGTGTGCCACGGCTCGGCCGTGTTTCGGCATGCCAAGGCGACGGACGGCACGCCGCTGGTGCGCGGCAAAAGGGTCACAGGCTTCACCAACACCGAAGAAGCGGCGGTCGGCTTGACCGAAGTGGTGCCGTATCTCGTCGAGAACATGCTGCGAGAGAATGGCGGCATCTATTCCAAGGCCGACAATTTCCGGTCGCATGTCGTGGCGGACGGCAATCTGGTGACCGGGCAAAATCCGATGTCGTCAAAGGGCGTTGCGGCCGAGATCGTGAAGCTGCTGTCGCGATCATCCCGCTAGAGATCAGTGCGGCGACCTGAGGCCCCCTTTTCAGGTTCGCCGCGCCCAACCGGTGCGCGCCAGGTCTTACGCAACCGGTTGCCGCGAACGCTCGATATCCGCGTGTTTGTAGAGCGCCTCCGGAATTTGCGACAGCCGCGATCCATGGACCTGTTGATCGGCGAGGCCATAGAGTTTCTGGAAGCTCATGATCAGCGGCCGCCATTTGTCGGGGTCGATCCGGTTTTCCTCGCCGTCGGCAAGAATCGAGGCGTGGACGAACACCCGCTGAATGCGGACTTCGAACATGATGCGACGGCCGCGGAAAGCGGGGTCGTTGTCGGACATATTGTAGGCGTGTTCGACGACGGCCTCCATCTGGATCGGACATTCCCGGGCACGCGGCGGATCGACCGTCTCCGACGCGATCGGGGTCAATCCTGCGGTCTCGAACTTGCTTTTCTCGAAGCGATAGCCGCGCGAAACCTTGTGCGGCGGCAACACTTCGGTGCCCGTCGTCAAGGCGATGCGGTCGACGGCATCGGCCTCCGCGACGGAGGGCAGGTTCAGCACGCATTGATTGGTGCGAAGCATGTTCGCGACCGTTTTCGAGGAGCGGTCGAGACCGAGCACGCCGCGCCATCCGAGAAAGAAGGCCGACGACATTGGCGCAAGATTTGGCGATCCGTCCTCATTGCATGTGCTGATCAGCACTACCGGCGTGCCGACATAAAGGATCGGCGGCTCGCTCCTCTGCAGGTTCGGTGTTGCGGCAACTCTCATGTCCATCGTCATCTCCTTCCGGCGCGCGGCGATGCGAACTTTCGATGCGACCCCGCGCTTTCCTCGACCGCGCAGATGTACCGGCCGAGGCAAGGACCGGCACTCCGCTTTTTGCTTTTGAATTGAAGGTGTGCGCGGCCGGCTTCCGCCGGGAGATTTCGATACTCTGGCAAGAAACGGAGCGTGCCCCGGATCTCGTCTGCCTAATTAGCGGTCGAAGCTCGAAGCTTCCCAAACTGATGGAACAAAAGAGAGATCAAGACATGTCGAAGGAACAAGACAACAAGGCGATCGTGGGCCGCTGGTTCACTGATTTCTGGGGCAAGACCTTCAATCCCGGTGTCGTCGACGAGATCGCGGCCCCTGACATGCTGCAGAGTTATTCGCTGCACGAGCCCCGTCGCGGTCGCGCCGCGATCAAGGCGGCCATGATCAACTTCCGCGACGCATTTCCCGATCTCAACTTCTGGGGTACGGCGGACCTGATCGCCGAAGGCGATTACGTGGTCGGACAATGGGAAGGCGGCGGCACGCACACCGGTCCCGCATTCACCGATCTGCTGGCGGGCAGCGTACCGGCGGCATCGGGTCGCAAGATGCGGTTTACAGGAATGACCGTTCTGAAGGTGGTCGATGGCAAGATCGTTCAGGAAATCGGATTGGACGACGGCGTGACGGCATTGACTCAGCTCGGCTTCATTATGCATCCTTTGACCGCGTCATAAACGCTTGACGACTGAAGCGGCACTCCCTCGAGTGCCGCTTCAGTGCGTCGAGCGAAAAAAATCAGGGAGACGTCTCGTGTCATCGCGCCCGCTGATGTCGGGATTTCCGTCGCCTGAATCCGCTCAGGTGACGCTCGCCAACTGGCGCACGGCGCCGTACATGACATGGGCGTTTCAGCATGTGCGTGAAATCGTCCCGTCGGCTGACATTGCGAATTCGCCCGGTGATATCTGGCGGCTGGAATCGGCGACGACGGATCTATCGTCGTTCGCATTCAAGCGCGGCGGCGAAACCTATTCGTTGTCTCGATTCACCGCCGACACCGACACCGACGGTCTCGTCATCCTGCATCGCGGCAAGGTGATCCACACGCACTACGGCAACGGCATGACGGCGGCGACGCCGCATATCCTGATGTCGGTGTCGAAATCACTGACGGCGATCGTCGCCGGAATCCTCATCGACAAGGGCACGCTCGATCCGGACCAGACGGTCGTTTCGATCATTCCAGAGCTCAAGAGCTCGCTCTATGCGAGCGCGACGGTGCGCCACGTGCTCGACATGCGCATCGGAATCGATTTCGATGAAGATTACCTCGCGACTTCCGGCGCGATCGTCGAATACCGCAAAGCCACCAACTGGAATCCACTCGCGCCCGGCGAGCAACCGAGCGATCTGCGCACGTACCTGTCCGGTCTGGTGGCGCGCAACGGGCCCGACGGCGGGCCTTTTCATTATGTATCGACCAACAGTGACCTGTTGGGCTGGATCCTGGAGCGTGCCAGCGGCATCCGTTTTGCCGACCTGATCAGCAATCTCTTGTGGAAGCCGATGGGCGCGGAGTATCCGGCTTATATCACCGTCGATCGCCTCGGCGCGCCGCGCTGTGCCGGCGGCATCTGCACAACGGCGATGGATCTCGCGCGGGTCGGTCAGTTGATCGTGCAGAACGGCCGCCGTAACGGCCCGGCGATCATCCCTGCGGGATGGATCGAGGACGTGTTCGACGGCGGAGACCCGAACGCCTGGGCAGCCGGCGACATGATCGCCTATTTCGGCGATCGGGCGATGCACTATCGCAACAAGTGGTACGTGTTGCGGGATAGCGGTATCGCGTTCGGTCTCGGCGTCTACGGGCAGAACGTCTTTGTCGACCGCGCCAACGAACTCGTCATCGCAAAACTGTCCTCGCAACCGCCGCCGCTGGACGCAAACCTGATCGATCTGACGATCGCATTCGTCGAGGCGATCCGGGGTTGGCTGACGCGGACCTAGCTCGCCGCATCCCGTCATTGCTCCTTGTGATGCGCTGGCCGAATTTCGCCGTGCCGGGTCGACCTGGAGGTCGAGAATCGGCCTACCAATCCCGCTTGCCCGGTGGCATGGTTGGTGGCATGTCGCGCGACATTTCCGATCCTGATCGTTCTGACCGAGGAATAGACACGATGAAAGTTACCCGCCGCCGCCTGCTTGGCCTGTTCGCCGCATCCTTTGTGCTCGGCGGCCGCCGCGCCCGGGCGCAGGACATCATCCGCGTCGGCACCGATGCCACCTTCATGCCGTTCGAATACACCGAGAACGGCAAGCGGATGGGGTTTGACATCGAGTTGATCGAGGCGATCGCCAAGGAGCTCAACAAGACCGTCGAATGGGTCGACATCGACTTCAAGGGCCTGGTGCCGGGGCTTCTCGCCAATCGCTTCGATGTCGCCGCCTCGGCGATCTACATCACCGACGAGCGCAAGAAAGTGGTCGACTTCACCGACCCCTATTATCCCGGCGGCCTCGTCGTCATGGTGAAAAAGGGTGACAGCCGGATCAAGGGCCCTGACGATCTTGCCGGCAAGAAGGTCACGGTGCAGGTGGGCACCAAATCGGTCAATTTCCTGAAAGAGAAGTTTCCCTCCGTCGAGCGCATCGAGGTCGAGAAGAACCAGGAGATGTTCCAGTTGGTCGAGATCGGTCGCGCGGACGCCGCCGTCACCGGCAAGCCGGCGGCGAAGGTCTATGCCAAGACGCGCGGCACGCTCGAGGTGCTCGATCAGGCGCTCACGGTCGAGGAATACGGCTTCGCGCTGCGCAAGAGCGAGTCCGAACTGGTGAAGCAGTTCAACGAGGCGCTGAAGAAGCTGAAGGCCAATGGCAGCTACGATCAGCTCGTGAGCAAATATCTCTAAGGCACAGGGAAGATTCGCGATGGATTTCGACTTCTCGCCGGTATGGCAAGGATGGCGGGAGCTGGCGCATGGGGCGCTGGTGACGGTCGAGATCACCGTTGGCGCCATCATCCTGGGCTGCCTGGTCGGGCTTGCGGTCGGGCTCGGCCGGCTGGATCCGAAGCGGCGGCTGGTCTATGCCGCGTGCACGGCCTATGTCGGTTTCATCCGCGGTACGCCGCTCCTGGTGCAGCTCTTCATCTGGTTCTTCGGCCTGCCGCATTTCGGCATCAACCTGCCGGCGTTCTTCTGCGGCGTCGTCGGCATGGGAATGTACTCCGGCGCCTATGTCTCGGAAATCGTGCGCGGCGCGATCCAGTCGATCGACCGCGGCCAGATGGAGGCGGCGCGCTCGCTCGGCATGCCCTATCGCGTGGCGATGCGCGAGATCGTGATTCCGCAGGCCGCGATCCGCATGATCCCGCCGCTCGGCAACGAGTTCATCGCGCTGATCAAGAATTCCTCGCTGGTGTCGCTGCTCACGATCGCCGACCTCATGCACGAGGGCCAGAAGATCATCTCGACGTCCTATCGCTCGCTCGAAGTCTATCTCGCGATTGCGCTGATCTATTTCGTGCTGACCAACCTGACCGGGCTCGCGCTGCGCGGGGCGGAGCGGCGGCTCGCGGCCGGAGGGCTCGCGTGAGCGTCAGCGGGTCTTCGCCGATCATTCGCGCGCGCGGCGTCACCAAATCCTTCGGCGCGCTGGCCGTGCTCAGGGGCGTCGATTTCGACGTGATGCCTTCGCAGGTCAGCGTGGTGATCGGCCCTTCCGGTTCGGGCAAAAGCACCTTGCTGCGCTGCTGCAATGGGCTCGAGGTCGCCGATGGCGGCAGCATCGAGATCTGCGGCAAGCGGCTCGTGGACGGCGGGCGCGTGCTGCCCGAGGCCGAACTCAACGCCCTGCGTACCAAGGTCGGCATGGTGTTCCAGGCTTTCAACCTGTTTCCGCATCTTTCCGTGCTCGACAACGTCACGATTGCGCCGCGCAAGCTGCTTGGCCAGTCGCGGGACGAGGCCGAAGCCGCGGCGCGGCAACTGCTCGGCAAGGTCGGGCTTGCCGAGAAGGTCGACGAGTTTCCCGCCGCGCTGTCCGGCGGCCAGAAGCAGCGGGTAGCGATCGCACGCGCGCTCGCCATGAAGCCGCAGGTGATGCTGTTCGACGAACCGACGTCGGCCCTCGATCCCGAACTCGTCGGCGAGGTGTTGCAGGTGATGAAGGACCTGGCGCGCGAAGGCATGGCCATGATGGTGGTCACCCACGAAATGGGATTTGCGCGCGAGGTCGCCGATACGGTGTCGGTGATGGATCGCGGCGTGGTGCTGGAGTCCGGTCCGCCCGCGCAAATTTTCGGGGCGCCGAGACAGCCGCGCACGCGCGAATTCCTGCAAGCCGTAACCCTGCGCGGCGCTTTGACCGGAGCGGCGCAAGCTGACGAAACGGGCATGGCCGGATGAGCGGAGCCGACAATCCGAAGGCCGCAACGGCCGGCAACGACGGCTTCAAAGCGCGTTGGCGGGGGCGCGAGGACACCGAAGAAACCGGCGACGCGCGGCGCTGGCATCATGTCATGCGGGCCTTCGATGCAAACGTCGATCGCGGCGTGGTGCTGATCGGCTTTCCCTGCGACGAGGGCGTGAAGCGCAATGGCGGCCGCATCGGAGCGGCAGGCGGTCCCGCTCAATTGCGCGTGGCGCTCGCAAACCTGCCGCGGCTCGACGAGCCCGCGCTTTTCGATGCGGGTGACGCGTGCGGCCCGGGCGACAGCCTCGAGGCCGCGCAGGCGACGCTCGGCGAAGCGGTCGCGCGGGTCCTGAGGCAGGGCGCGCTGCCGATTGCGCTCGGCGGCGGGCATGAGATCGCGTGGGGCACGTTTCAGGGCATTGCCGGCGCGCAGAAGGATGCGAGGCTTCTGATCGTCAACCTCGATGCGCATTTCGACCTGCGCGAGGCGAGCCACGCCAACTCCGGCACGCCGTTCCGGCAGATTCACGACTGGCGCGCGGCGCACGGCCAACCGTTCGATTACCGCGTGCTTGGAATCAGCCGGTATGCGAACACGCGCGCGCTGTTCGACCGCGCGGCGGCCTTTGGCGTGCGCTACTGGCTCGACGAAGCGTTGCAGACCGAAGCCGCCCTTGCCGACGCAGAAGCGGCGCTGCGGGCCGAGCTCGCAAACTTCGACGCGGTCTATCTGACCGTCTGTCTCGACGTGCTTCCCGCCGCGGTCGCCCCCGGCGTGTCGGCGCCCGGCGTGCTCGGCGTGCCGCTTGCCCATGTCGAGCGCCTGATCGATCTGGTGGCGGGTTCGGGTAAACTGGTCGCGGCCGATATCGCCGAGTTCAATCCGACCTATGACCTTGACGGGAGAACCGCACGCGCGGGCGCACGTCTTGTCGCGCGTATCGCGCGGGGGGTGACTTGACCCCGATCACGGCCCGCGCGACAGCGAATATGCCCGGAGGAAACTGATGTTCAGATATTGGCGCCATCTATTGCTGCTTTCCGCCGAATCGCAGTGCGTCATGATGCTGCGCACGCTCAAGCTGGCGGCCGGCGGCACGTCCGCGCTCGACGAGGCATGGCATATCCTGAACGAGAAGACCGCGGCGACGGCCGAGATTCCGCAGCATATGCTCGGCGCCAAGTCGCCGCTGGAACTGACCGTGGACTACCGCAGGATGGTCAGGAGCAACCTTCGGCGGCTCTTGGTCCAGAGCAGCTCCTAGTGGAGTGGATTTGACTTTCGCTACCCCGTAGCCCGGAAGCGAAAGTCAAATCCAGAACTCCAATAGAAACGTATATTTGCTGGTGGTCCTTTTGATTCTAACATTTGCAAAGGTGCCGACCACATCGGGATGCAACTGTTAGACTCGGACCACTAGAAACGATCGGGCCTCGCAGATCGAAACGCGCCGCCCGTATCGGCTTCATCAACAACTCCGCCTGCCACAGCAGCTTGAATGAATCCAGGAAATGACGG
>NZ_DASSRP010000164.1:0-31358 GCF_035701725.1 Bradyrhizobium sp. | reverse complement strand
ATGGCGACCTGCAGCTGCGGCTGATCGACCTGCTGCAATGCCGATACGATGATCTTGTAGTTGGTCTGGTCGGCGTAGATCAGCAGCGAGTTGTTGACGACGTCGGGCGTGATGCGGACGTTTTGCAAGAGCGGCTGGCCGCCGGAGCCACTACCGTTTCCTTTGTCGAGCTGGCCGAGATTGCCGCCGCCCGCGCCGCTGCCGCCCCCGCCGAAGCCGGAGCCAAAGCCCGAATTGTTGCGCGACCCGAAGCTGCCGGACGAGGCACTGGTGCTGGTCGTCGTGGTGGTCGTACTGCTGCTGTTGTTATTGTTGTTGAGCGAAAGGCGGTCGCCGACGCTGGCCGTCCCCGATCCCGGCGCGACCTGATTGTCGGCGCTGTCGAGCAGGCTAGACGACGAGCCGCCCCCGAACATGTCATTCAGCACGCGGGCGATCTGTTTCGCATCGCCGTATTTGATCTTGTAGACGTGGACGCTGGTCCGCGTGGCGTCGGACCGGTCGAGCCGCTTGATCCAGGTTTCGACTGTCCGCAGCAGGCCGGGCTTCTTGGTCACCACCATGACCGCATTCAGACGAGCAACCGGCTGCAACTTGACCATGTTCTGGTTCAGGCCGTTTTCGCCGGAATCCACGATCTTCTCAAGCTCGGCGATGAGCGGTTCCGGGCCGCTATTGGTGATCGGATAAATGCCGATCGACTGGCCGCGCATCCAGTCGACGTCGAAGCTCAGCGCGGATTCGACGGCGGTTCGGCGTTCCGGACCAGTGCCTTGAATCAACAGCAAATTCCGCGTCGTATCGGCGCGCACCACGCCGGGCTTGGTGGCGAAGCTGTCCATCAGTTTGAGCAGCGTCTGCGCCGACACATATTGCAGCGGGACCACCGAGACGCCGTATCCCGGCTCGGGGTTGGAGGCCGCCGCATCGACATGACCCGCGCCGACCGCGTCGCCGACCGGGCTCAGACGATAACCTGAGGTGTCACGAACCAGCACCACGCCACTGATCCGAAGAGCATTTTCCAGGACAAATATAATGTCGGATTTCGGCACCGGGCGTACCGAGACGAGGCTGACCGTGCCTTGCACCCGCGGGTCGATGGTGTAGCCCGTCTGCAGGATGTCGCCGAGGACCACCTTGGCGACGGTCGCAACGGGCGCGTTGTCGAAATTGAGGTCGAAGCCGTTTCCACTCCCGCCACCCGCGCCCGTTTGCGCCCGCGGCACAGCGAGGTCGGTTACTTCCGTACCCTGGAATACGGTCGGTTCGGCTCGTGGACCGCTCGACGTCGTCGAGGTACCGGCCTGCGTCGGATAGCGCGGCAAGATGTCGAGCGACCGTACCTTGTCGGTGACATCGACGTCCGGATTGGCGATCGGGCCCCCGGGATTCACGGTGGCCGAATTGCAGGACGCCAACAGGAGCACGGACGTCAACATCAAAGCAGCGCCGATACCGCGCCCGACCGAAAGGGACGGGCCGCCCTTGCCGACACTCGCCATGTTGCCGTCCAACCTGCTTTTTACTAACGCCCCCGCATCCCTTGGCGGGATCAGGTCCAATCGCGGTTCTTACTGTTCTAACATGACAGAAATAATTGGGGAACGTGTTATTCGCGGGGGATTTGGGCGGGGGGATTTGTCAGCTGCTTGCTGTGGCAGTTTCGTACCACTGTCATGTTTCCGATCAATAGAGTAGGCTCCCGAGATCGGCGAGCACCACGCGTTTTGTGACTTGCCGTCGGCGGCCGGATTGGTTTGCCTAAAAATGCAGCGACTGGAAACAGCTATGACCAGCGACGAGTCCCTGCAATTCCTGGAGCACCTTCGCCGCAACGACCATCTGGCGAAATCGTCGGCGGGCGCCGGCCAGGCATCGGAGCAGGGCGCCGCCTTGCGCCCGCAATCCAAGCTTTGGGAGCTCACCAATCTGTCGGCGGGTGACTTCGCTGACGAGGCCGCGCGTTTTTCGGGCCTGACGCGCGTCACGCTTCAGGAGTTGTTGTCGGCACCGGCGCTCAACGAGGCGTTCTCGCAGCGCTTCCTGCGCGAGATGACCGTCTTTCCCTTTCAGACCGCCGATGGGGGCGCGGCCCTCGCGGTTGCCGATCCGACCGACCGGGCCGCGCAACGCGCCGCCGAAATCGTACTACGCCGCGATGTTGCGATCGTGGTCGCCTCGGTCGAGGACCTCTCGGTCGTGCTCGACCGCCGGCTGGGTGACGACAGCATCGAGGCTGCGGACGCGACCGGCGATCTCGTGCTCCGCGAAGACGATATCGAGAGCCTGCGCGACCTTGCCAGCGGCGCACCCGTGGTGCGCGCCGTCAACGATCTTCTGGAAAAGGCTATCGAGCTGCGCGCCAGCGACATTCATATCGAGCCGTTCCAGACCGGGCTTGTGGTGCGCATGCGCGTCGACGGGCTGTTGCGGCCGGTCGCGGCACCTGCCGGGGTGCTGCCGCAGGCCCTGATCTCGCGCATCAAGATCATTGCCAATCTCAATATCGCGGAACGGCGGCTGCCGCAGGATGGCGCCGCGCGCTTGCGGGTCGGGCGCAGCGACGTCGATGTCCGCGTCGCGATCATGCCGATGCAGCACGGCGAATCCGCCGTCATCCGCATCCTGCCCAAGGACCGCAACCTGCTGGTCGTCGACCGGCTCGGCTTTTCGGCCGCCGACGAGGTGAAGCTGCGGCGGCTGTTGAAACTGCCGCACGGCATGATCGTTGTCACCGGGCCGACAGGCAGCGGCAAGACCACGACGCTCGCAACGGTGCTCTCGATCCTCAACGAGCCCGGCCGCAAGATCCTCACCGTCGAAGACCCCGTCGAATACGACATTCCCGGCGTCAACCAGGCGCAGGTCAAGCCGGCTATCGGGCTGACCTTTGCCGCTGCGCTGCGCTCGTTCGTGCGTCAGGACCCGGACGTCATCATGGTGGGCGAAATCCGCGACAACGAGACCGCGCATGTCGCGATTCACGCCGCGCTGACCGGCCACCTGGTTCTGACCACGCTGCACACGGAATCGGCGCCGGCGGCGGTGCCTCGGCTGCTCGATCTCGGCGTCGAAGGATATCTCTTGCGTTCGACCTTGCGCGCGGTCGTGGCGCAGCGTCTGGTCCGGCAACTCTGCGAGCGCTGCAAGACGCCGAAGGCGCTTACCGAGGCCGATATTGCCGAAGACCCGAGGCTTGGCGAACTCGGCTTCCGCGCCGGCGAAGTGCTGCAGTCGCCCTGCGGCTGCGAGCGTTGCGGCGGCACCGGCTATCGCGGCCGGCTCGGCGTATTCGAGGTGCTGGAAATGACCGACGAAATCCGCGCGCTGATCGGCGAACGGACCGACGGGCACAAGATCGACCAGGTTGCGATCAATGCCGGCATGACGACGATGATCGCCGACGGCATCGCGAAATGCCGCGCCGGCCTGACGTCGCCGGCCGAGCTGCTTCGCGTCACCACCGCGCGGTGAGGTAGGATCGTGCCGAATTTTCGCTACCGGGCGTTGACGCAGAGCGGGGAAATCGTCAACGGCACGCTGTCGGCGCCGACCGCGGCCGAAGTCGCGCGCCGTATCGAATATCTGCGCCTGCTGCCGATCGAAACCGTCGAGGACAAGAAAGCCGTAGGCGGAGGAAGCGACAATTTTGGTTTGTTCGGACGGCCAAGTCCGGCCGAGGTGACGACCTTCACACGCGACCTTGCGCTGCTCTTGAAGGCGAGCGCCCGGCTCGACGATGCGCTTGAGCTATTGGCGAACGATGCCGATGTCGGCCGGCTTCGTCCCGTGGTCGCGCGGCTTCGGGCTTCGGTTCTGTCAGGCGAAAGCTTTGCGGGTGCGGTGGCCGAACATCCCTCGCTATTTCCGCCGATGTATGTCGCCCTCGTCAAGGTCGGCGAGGTCTCGGGAACGCTCGATCAGGTGCTGGAGATGCTCGGCGCGGAACGGGCGCGTTCCGAGGCCATGCGGCGCAAGCTCACCGACGCGATGCAATATCCGGTGTTCGTTTTGATCGCCGCGGTCTGCGTCATGCTGTTCTTCATCCTGTTCGTGCTGCCGCAGTTTTCTTCGGTGCTGCAGGATTTCGGTGCAAAGTCCGACACCGCGCTCAGTTTCTTCATCCGCCTGTCGAATTTTCTGCGCGCCAACGCAACGGCGGCGCTTTCGACTGTTGCCCTGACGATCATCAGTCTGTGGTGGCTGTTTCGCCGGCCCGGGACCTGGAGCGCCGTGGTGTCGTTCATCGCCAGGACGCCGGGCATCGCCAATATCTTTCAATTCTATCGCACCAGCCTGTTCTGCCGAAATCTCGCCGTGCTGCTCGGCTCCGGCGTCAATCTGACGGCGACGCTGCGTATCCTGGTCGACATCATGACCGTGACCGGAAACGAGTCGGTATGGAGCGCGGCCGCCGATCGGGTGCGGCATGGCGGCAAGCTTTCGGATGCGCTTCTGGCGTCGAGCAACATGCCGCCGATGGCCATCCGCATGCTGCGGCTCGGCGAAGAGACCGGCCAGTTGCCGGTGCTCGCGGGGCGGGTTGCCGAGTTCTACGAGGCAAAGTTGCAGCGCAGTCTCGACCGCATCGTCGGCATTGTCGGGCCGCTTGCGATCATCACCATCAGCACCGTGGTCGGGGGACTGATCGTCTCGGTCATGACCGCGCTGCTGTCGGTCACCCAATTGGTTGGATAGAGATAAGGATCAGGTCAAATGCACAAAACCGTCGGCATTTTCTTCACCGCGAGCACAAAGTGCGAGCGCCGGCGCGGCGAGGAGGGGTTCACCCTCGTCGAGATGCTGGTCGTGATCACCATCATCGGTCTGATCATGGGGCTGATCGGTCCGCGCGTGCTCAACTATCTCAGCGAGTCCAAGGTCAAGGCGGCGCGGATTCAGTTGCAGAGTTTCTCCAGCGCGCTCGACCTGTTCTACCTCGATGCCGGCCGTTATCCCTCGACCTCGGAAGGCCTTGCCGCGCTGATGCAGCGCACCTCGGGCGTCGGCGCCTGGAACGGCCCCTATTTGAAGGGCAACACCCTGCCGAACGACCCCTGGAACCATCCTTACGTCTACCGTTCGCCGGGTGAACACGGACCCTATGAAATCATCTCCTACGGCGCCGATGGCCAGGAAGGCGGAAGCGGATTGGCTGCGGATATTTCGTCAGAGAATCTGGTCAATGCCAAAAACGAATAGGGCGTCAGAGCGCGGCTTCACGCTTCTGGAAATGGTCTGCGTACTGGCGTTGATCGCGATATTGGCGGCTGTTCTTTTGCCGTTCGTACCGCGCCATACCACGCGCGCTCGCTTGCAGGCCTATGTGCTGCAAACGGCGGCTCTGCTCAAGCAAGACCGCAATGCGGCGATCCGGCGTGGCACAGCCATTGCGACGCTGGTCGATCCGGGAAGCCGCGTGATCCGCTCTGGCGCCGGTGCCGACATGGTCCGCATTCCGGACGACGTGCAGTTCGAGGCGTTGTTGCCGCGCACCTGCAATCAGCGCGAAGCGCTGTCGACGATCAGTTTCTTTGCCAGCGGCATGTCCTGCGGCGGCTCTGTCGCGTTGATGCGTGCCGATGTCGGCTATGAAGTCCGAGTCAACTGGCTGACCGGAAGGATCGAAATTGTTTCGCGCAGCGCCAATTGACGGCCGGACCTCCGGCTTCACGATCCTTGAGGTGCTGATCGCGCTTGCGGTGGTGGCCGTGTCGATCGTGGCGATCGGATCGGTGATGTCCACGAACGTGCGCGGGGTGCGCTCGCTGGAACAGCACGTGACGCTGATGCAGGCGGTACGCGCGATCATGGCGACGGAAGTGCCATCGCGCGAAAAAATCGGGTTCGGGACCTGGTCGGGCAGGACCAACGACCATCAATGGCGGATCGACGTCAGCCCGTTGGGCGAGGAATGGGCGGCAACCGATTCAGATGTCGCCTGGATTCCGGCGCTGGTCAGGGTTCAGGTGCGCTCGCCCTCGGGCGCCGTGACCGATCTCAAGACGGTTCGTCTTGTGCATGGGCAACAGCGATGACGAAGTTGGCGGCGAGACAGGACGGTGAGGACGGCTTTACGCTGATCGAAACCCTGGTGGCGCTGGCGCTCACGGGGCTGGTGCTGTCCGCGCTCGCCAATATCACCGCGCAATGGCTCCCGAACTGGAATCGCGGCCTCGACCGCATCCAGCGCAGCGAGATGATTTCGATCACCTTGCAACGCATGGCCGACGACCTGGCTGCGGCGCAATACGTCTCCGTCGGTGGGGAAGAGAAGAAGCCGCTCTTTTCGGGCTCCGAGCGCTCGGTGATTTTCGTGCGCACCGCGCTTGGTCCGAATGCCGGCCCGGCGCTCGACGTGGTGCGCCTTTCCGAAACCTCAGATCAGGGAGGCCTCGCCACCGTCCGCTCGCGAACCGCCTTCCGCCCGATGCCGCCGGAATCCGCATCCGATCGGCTTCCATTCGGCGAGCCGGTCCTGCTGCTCCGCGCGCCGTATCAGTTGCTCCTGGCCTATGCCGGCGACGACCAGACTTGGCACGACGCGTGGCGGGATGCCGAGAGGTTGCCCGCCAAGGTCCGCCTGACGGTGCGGGATTCCTCAAACGGCAGCGCGATCTCGACCGTCGCCACCGTGCATGTCCAGTCCTCGGCACAGGGCGATTGCAAGCCGGCTGACGGAGCCTGCAATAGCGGTGGTCCGGCCGCGCAGGCGGGACAACAGGCGGGCGCGCCGCAAGCGGGCGGTGCGGCCCAGGGCGGCATGCGATGAACCCGGTCAGGCCAACAGCGCGATCCTCCCAGCGCGGCTTCGTCATCATCGCCGTGCTGTGGATTCTCGTGGCGTTGTCGGCGCTTGCCACGATCTTTTCAGTCTATCTCTCCAATTCGGCCCGCGCCCTTGGCGCCACCGATATCGGGGTCGAGAGGGATGCGCTGATCTCGGCGAGCCTGGAGCTGGCCGCTTATCAGTTGCTGCTGGCGGACGACAAATCGCGTCCTGCACAGGGATCCTTTCGTTTCAGACTGGACAATGCGGAAGCGCAGGTCACCTACACGTCCGAAGCGGCGCGGGTCGACCTCAACCAGGCCTCGAAAGAATTGCTCGACGGGCTGTTCGAGGTTCTCGGCGTCGAACCGAAAGCCGCCGGCGAACTGGCCGATCGCATCGTCGGATGGCGCAGCCAACCGAAATCCAATGCAGCCGTAGGAGCGTCCTTCAATGCGACCACGAGTGCGGCCTCCAACGGCACCGTCGATGAAGGGGCGCTCTATCTTGCCTCCGGGCTCACCTACGCTCCGAGGGGGGCACCCTTTGCTCATGTCAACGAACTGAGCCTGGTGCTGGGCGCAACGCCTGCCATTGTCGAGCGGGTGCTGCCGTTCGTCACGGTGTTCAGCAAGTCGCCTGATATCGACGTGCTGGTGGCCCCGCCGGAAGTCATTGCTGCGTTACCAGGCATGACGCCGCAAGTGCTCAACGATTTTCTGAAGAAGCGTTCGTCATTGCCGCGCGACCAGAAAGCGATCGCGGCAGCACTTGGTCCGGCCAAGGACGGCGCCGGCTTGCCGGACAGCAAGGTCTTCCGCGTCCAGACCACGCTGCGGTTCGGCAATGGTCGTCGCACCTCGTCCGAAGCGGTCATCGCATTAAACGGTTCCGGCAGCAAAGCCGGCGCCAAAGACGCTGGCGCCAAGGATGCCAATACCGGGGATGCCAATTCCAAAGACGCCGGCATCAAGGATTCCAGGGACAAGGAGCCCTACAGCATCTTATCCTGGCAGGACCAGGTCGAGACCTTGGGCCGCCCCCTCAGACAGGCAGGTGGATGATGTCAATCATGTCGGAAGCAAAGGCCCTGTTTGAGGAATGGATCGCGGCGGTGGCCGGCGCGGTCGAAACCCTGATCGGCCGCTACGCGCCGCGTCCGCAGATCGAGCTTGTGGGGGAAAGCACGGGCTTGCTGACCGCGAGGCTTAAGTCGGCGCGCAAGGGGCCGCAGCTGGCGGATGTCTCGTTCCGGATTTCGGGTGGTCGGCCGATGCCGCCTTTGCCGCCTGATTGGCAGGCGGCGTTCCGCGGCAGCCGGGTCGAGACCGAGCTTGCGTCTGCCGACGTGTTGTTCCGTCCGCTCGACTTTCCAAAACAGGCCGCCGATTTTCTCGATGGCATGATCCGTACGCAGATCGACCGCCTGACACCATGGTCGGCGGAGGAAGCCGCGTTCGGCTGGAGCGCTCCTTCGCCGTCCGGGCAGGAGCGGATTGAGCTCACGCTCGCTGCAACGTCGAGGCGCGGGATCGAACCGTTGGTTCAGCTCGCATCCGCGCTCGGCGTGCAATCGCTGACGGCCTTTGCGGCGCCCGCCGCCGGCGGCCGCGAGAAAATCAAGGTGCTGGATCAAACGTTGCGTGGCGCAGCCTTTCACGGGCTCGATACGCCGCGCACGTTGCGTATCGCGTTGCTGTCAGCGGCGGCCGTGGCCGCGGTTTCGCTGCTGGCGGGCGTTTATTTCGGCGACAGTCTCGATTCCGAACAGCAGCAACTGATGCAGCGGATTTCACAGCGGCGCGCCGCGCTCCGCCTCGGTCCCGACGGGGGATCCGCGTTCGGCCTGCTTTCAAAGCGCAAACAGTCGAGCCCCTCGACCGTCGTCGTGCTGGAGGCGCTGTCAAAGGCGTTGCCCGACGGCACCTATGTCACCGAGCTTCGGATCGACGGCGACAAGGTTCAGGTGGTCGGCATGACGCAGGACGCGCCGTCGCTGATCCGCTTGATCGAGAAATCGCCGCAGTTCGCCCGCGCGACGTTCTTTGCGCCGACCACGCGGGCGCAGAACGCGCCGGGCGAACAGTTCCACATCGAAGCCCGCATCACGCCCTCGTTTGGACCGAACTCATGAACCTTGTTGCCACGTTGCGAAAATTTATGGTGAGTTCGCCGATCGTTGCGGGAGCGGTTTACGCAGGTCTTGTAATCGTGCTGCTGGTGCTGGCCGCCACATCGCTCATCGACCTCTTCAATCAGCGCGCTGCGGTAGCAGCGAGTGCTGCGATGCTGGAGCAGCTTGAGGGCCGCAAACCGCATATGGCCGACAAACGTTTCGGCGAGAGCGGCGCTCCTTCCGGCTCGGCCTTTCTTGAAGGCGCCACGGTTACGGTTGCGGGCGCGGCGCTGTTGCAGCGGGTCGCCGCAGCAGTGACCAAGGCCGGCGGCAACGTGCTGTCCTCGCAGCTTGACGTGCAGGGCGGCCCGAATGCCAAGGCCGGCTTCGTCAGCATGGTGGCAAACTGCGAACTCGAGCAGGCGGCGCTGCAAGCGCTGCTCTACGATCTTGAAGCGGGCATGCCGTTCCTGTTCGTCGATCAGCTCGATATCCAGGTCGCAACTGCCGGCGAGAGCAAGTTGCGGTTTCTGCTCGGTGTCTCCGGACAATGGCAGGGAGTAAAATGATGAGGCGTCACCTTGCCGTCCGGCTCTTGATTTGCGCGCTGCCGCTCTGCGCCGGCGCATCGGCCGCAACCGGTATTACCGATTCCGCGCTCGACGATCCGTCCGAAGCCACGAAGACAAGCGCCGCCGTTCCCTCGAACTGGAGCGAGCCCGTAACGACCGTCGTCGAGGTCACCATCCCTCCGTCGACGCCGGGCGCGCCGCCGGCCGAGCGTCCACTCAGCGCCAATCCGCTGTGGGCAATGCCGCTCAAACAGTTCACCGTCACGCGCGATCGTCCGATCTTCTTGCCGTCGCGCCGCCCGCCGTCGCCGCCGCCGTCGGCGGTCACGGTTGCGAAGGTCGTTGCGCCGCCCAAGCCCAAGGAACCCGAGCAGCCGCAGCTTTCGCTGGTCGGCACGATCTCCGGCGAAGACGCCAAGTTCGGAATTTTCGTCGATCAGGCCACCAAGGCCGTGCTTCGGTTGAAGGAGGGCGAGGATTTCCAAGGCTGGCGGCTTCGCTCCATTTTGAGCCGCGAGGCATCGTTTCAGAAGAACCAGCTGACCTTCGTCGTCGCCTTGCCTCAGCCGGGTCTCTCGCAGCCATCGATCTCGGTTCGCAGCGAAGCCTGGTCGCCGAATTCCGAGACCGGAAGCGTAGTGCCCGTCAACACCCGTCTGCGGCGTGAGCGGTAGGCTTAAACGGCGGCGTCAGAAGCCGTACTGCTGAAAGGCCGATGTCACGAGAAGTCCGGCGGCGAGAAACGGTCCGAACGACATCGCGGTCTGGGCCGTCAGCGCGCGCCCCGACACCTGCATGGCGCCGACGCAGGCGAGCGCGGTAAGGGTCGCGACCAAGAGCAGCATCGGGACCCCTTCAATGCCGACCCAAATTCCGGCAGCAGCCAGAAACTTGATATCGCCCAGCCCCAGTCCCTGAATGCCCCGGAGGGCAAAATAGAGCCGTCGCAACAGCCAGAACACGGCGCCGATCACGGCGCCTTCGCCGAACGCGGCGAGGCTGGCCACGAAATCCGCGGCCATGAACATTCTGAGAAGGCCAAGCCCGGCGATCGCACCATTGACCCAGTCGGGAATGATGCCGTGACGGATGTCGATCCAGGCAAGGACGGCGCAAAGCGCGCACAGCAAAGCAAACGACAAGATGGCCACGGATGAGTCCGATCGGGTGCGGCGAATTTGAAGTTCCTATCACTATCGCGGCGAGTTCGTCATACGAACTTCAAATTCAAAGCTGCGCTAGAATCAATTAGTTGCTTGAGCTCCTAGATTCCGAGGTTCGCATCAGAGGCCGCAGGGATATCGTGCGAACCTTGGAATCGGAGTTCGAGGGTCGACTGCCGACCTCTAGCAGAGAGTTGCCGGGAATGAAAACGAGACGGGTGCTGGCTCGCGCGATGATCGCGGCCTCCGGCGTCGGACGCATTGCTGCTCGCCGTCTCGCTTGCCGTGCTTGAAAGATCATCTCGCATTGGATGAAATCCAACGGCGGATGACCCTGCCGAGAAGGAGCAGAGGATGACCATCACCATCACCGCCTTTGAACAATCACCGGACGGCGGTAAGGGATTGGCACGTGACACCCGTATTCGGTGGGCGCTTGAGGAGGTCAGCCAACCCTACGAAGTTCGGCTCGTTTCGTTCCGCGCCATGAAGGAACCCGCGCATCTGGCGCTTCATCCATTTGGCCAGATACCGACCTATCAGGAAGGCGATCTCGTTCTTTTTGAAACCGGCGCGATCGTCTTCCATATCGCGCAGCGCCATGCGGGCCTCTTGCCGGCTGACGCCAACGCCCGGGCGCGCGCGATCACCTGGATGTTTGCCGCGCTCAATACGGTCGAGCCGCCGATCCTCGAACTTGCAACCGCTAGGCTGCTGGAAGCTGACAAGCCCTGGTATCAGGAACGCTTGCCTTTGGTCGCGGATCGCGTTCGCTGCCGGCTGAAGCAACTTTCCGCCCATCTGGGCGGTGCCGACTGGATCGATGGTGCGTTCAGCGCCGGCGATCTGCTGATGGTATCGGTGCTGCTCAGGCTGCGGTCATCGGGCATTCTGGATGAATACCCGAACCTTGCGGCGTATGTTGCGCGTGGCGAAGCGCGGCCTGCCTACAAACGGGCCTTCACCGCTCAACTGGCGGTCAACACCGCCAAATCGCCGACAGGCTAGCGGTCTGGCCTAGTTCAGCAGCCTTTGCAGGGTGATCGCCTGTTCGCGGGTCGGAAGCGCGATCGCAGTGTGGCTGTAGTCGAGCTGGGCGCCGGTATCGGCGATCTCCTGCAGGATCGCATCGCCCTTGATGACGTGCAATCCAATGCCGTCGTTGGCGGGGAATATGCCCAGAACGACGTCATGGGCTTGGTAGACGGCTCTCAAGGCCAGAACCTTGTCCTGAGACGCGCCTATGAAATGTCGGGTCTGGGCTGCGAGCTGGCGCAGTTCTTCAAACTCAGTCACCGGGTACTCCAACGCAACAAACTGGCGCTAGAGTCTCACGATAGGCTTACCGAAAACTAAACTTCGCGATCAAAGGCCCGCCGGCGTGGCCGGGAACTAGCCGTCGTACTGTTCCGGCCCCATCGCCCACAGCCATTGATCGTGGCCGGCGGCGAAGTTGCGGTTGTTTTGCCCGGGATTGCGGTTGACGAGCGGGCGCAGGAACATCGGGTGCGTGGCGCTGCGCACTTCGTGCTCCAGGGTAAAGAGCTTCTTGCCGCTCGCGAGATCGACGATATCGCGGAAGCGGTATTGATAGGGGTTATCCTCGCTGTAGATCAGGTTGCGTTCGGCAAGCGCACGGTGCGGTCCGGAAAAATTCGTGATGTAGATCTGGACGTGATGGCCGTCATATTCGGCTTGCGGGGTGTCGGTCTCGCGAAACAGCAGATGCTGGTTATTGCCGACCTCCACGGAAGCCTCCGTGCCGTCGCCGTTGTTCAAGTGCGCCGGCATTCCCATGATCTTGGGATAGAAATCGCAAATGCCCTTGGCGTGGCCAACGGGAACGTCGAACGCGACAAAGGGAATGCCGAGCGTGATGCGCCCAAAACGCGCCACATCCGGCTCTAAGCACCGAATGCGATTGCCCCAGGGACAAATCGCCTCGACATAGTCGTTGTGCTCCTTGAACGCGAATTTCGTGTCCTTGAGCTTCGGGGCGACGGAGGTCAAGCGTTCGAGCAGAGCCTTGCGGCCGGAAATCACGAGCGCCGTATAGCCGCGCAACACCTGCGCCCTGCCGCTCGGCAGATGGAACTGGCTGCGGCCGACACTGATCCACATGTTGTCATCGGACGTCATCAGATAGGGATCGCGCGTCAATCCGAGGCCCGAGACGTAAAACAGCGTGGCCAGGCGCTGGTCCGGCACCTGCACGTTGACATGTTCGAGATGGATGGAATTGCCGAGGTCCTCGGCGGCGCGATCGAATGAGTGCTGCATGGCGGCGTTTCCTTAACGTCCTTGCCGTCATCATAAGCGCCGCTGTGGCTCGCGCCAACACCTCTCACTCGGCGGTTTTTTTCACCCCTTCGAAAAACCGCCAGCCTATCCGGGACGCTAATGTAAGGATCGGACCACCAGCCGATTGAGGCGGCCGGCAAACGCTGCCGGATCTTCCGGCAACTCGCCGTCGAGAATCTGCGCCTGTTCCAGAAGAAGGAACGAGAGATCGGCTGCGTCAGCGCCGGCCTTCGCGATAGCAGTCACCAGCGGATGACGCAGGTTGATTTCGAGAATGGGTTTGGTGCCGGCGCCGCGATTCTGCCGCGCCAATAGCCGCTCCAGCTCGCGGTCAGGACCGTGACTGCCGGCGACAAGGCACGATGCGCTTGTGGTGAGGCGCTGCGAGGCCCGCACGTCGGTGACGCGATCGCCGAGGTGCAGCTTGATCGCTGCGATGATATCGGCCTCGTCGGCGCCGGATTTGCTCTCGTCCTTCTGGCTGTCGTCGGTGAGCGGAATCAGCGAGAAATCGACATCGCCCTGACTTAGCGACTTCAGCGGCTTGCCCTCGAACTCGAGCGGCGCCGAGCTCCAGAATGCGTCGACCGGATCGGTGAGGAGCAACACTTCGATACCACGGGCGGTTGCGGATTCCAGCTTGGGATTGCTCTTCAGCCGTTCGAGGCTGTCCCCGGCCAGGAAATAGATCTCGGTCTGGTTCGGCTTGAGGTCGGCTACATATTGCTTGAGCGTGCGATTTTCACCTGATGTCGTCGTGAAGCGCGACAGCGCCAGCAGCTTCTCGCGCCGCTCGAAATCCTCGTAGATGCCTTCCTTGATGACGGGGCCGAAGGCCTCCCAGATCTTCGCGAAATTCTCCGGCTGCTTGTCGGCGAGCGTCTCGAGCTCGCCGATGATACGGCCGGTCACCGCTTTACGGATTTGCGCGAGCTGCGGATTGTTCTGCAGCATCTCGCGCGACAGGTTGAGCGGCAGGTCCTCGCTGTCGATGACGCCTCTGACGAAGCGCAGGTAAGCCGGCAGAAGATCGGCATCGTCGGTAATGAACACGCGTCGCACGTAAAGTTTCACGCGCGCCTTGCGTTCGGGGTCGAACAGGTCGAACGGCTTGGTCGACGGCGCAAACAGCAGCACCGCGTAGGAATAGCGGCCCTCGGCGCGGTAGTGCAGCGTCATCGCCGGCTCGTCGAAGGCACCTGCAATCGATTTGTAGGCCTCTTTGTAATCGTCCGGCGTCAGTTCCGATTTCGGCCGCTGCCATAGCGCGCTGGCCGAATTGATCTGCTTGGCCTCGCCCTTGTCGTCGACCAATTCGATCGGGAACTGGATGTTGTCCGAATAGGCGCGGACGATGCGCTCGATCTGAAAGGTCTCGAGATACTTGGCGGCGTCCTTCTTCAGGTGGAGCACGATGTTCGTGCCGCGCTTGGGAGCCTGCGCATCCGTAAGGCCAACTGGTGCGATGTCAAAGCCGGAGCCACCTTCCGAGGACCACGTCCAGGCTTCCTCGCTGCCCGCGCGGCGGCTGATCACGACGATGCGCTCGGCAACCATGAAGGCAGAATAGAACCCGACCCCGAACTGGCCGATCAGGCCGAGCCCGTCCTTGGCGTCCTTCAGGCGCGCGACAAAGGATTTGGTCCCGGAGCGGGCGATGGTCCCGAGGTCGTCGATCAGTTCCTGCCGGTCCATGCCGATGCCGCTGTCGGCGATGGTCAGCGTATTGGCGCCCTTGTCCGGAATGATGCGGATCTTGGGGGCCTCGCCGTCGGCGATCAGCGCAGGATGGCTGATGGCCTCGTATCGCAGCTTGTCGCAGGCATCAGAAGCGTTCGAGATCAATTCGCGCAGGAAGATATCGGTTTCCGAATAAACCGAATGCACCATCAGATTCAGAAGTTCGGAAACTTCGGCCTGGAACGCCTTGGTCTCAATGGCGGGGTCGGCAGTCGTCATCGTCTCGGCTCTCGGAGGTTTTCGGTAAAACCCCGATATAGCGGGCCGAACATCAAGATCAAGCGCTTACAGGCTCTCGTCCGCTGCTTGCGGTCCGGAAGGGTAGGTCTTGCGCTCGCTCAAATATCCGACCAGCGAGGTCTTGATGCTGGCGACGTGTTCGCGCATCAGCATCTCCGCGCGCCAGGGCTCGCGTGCCATCACCGCCTCGAAAATGCGGTGATGGTCGTCGTGGCGGCGGCGGACATCATGATATTCGAACACCACGATATTGCGGGTCGACGATACCGGCACGTGATGGCAGATCCGGATCATTTCGCTCAGCATGCGGTTGCCGGCGGCGGCGAGCAGCGCATCGTGAAAATCGCCATTGATGTCGCGATAGATCGTGAGATCCCCGGCCTCGAACGCGCCGCGCTCCAGCAGCTTATCGCCGGCGGCCAAGGCGCGCTCGATGATTTCGCGCTCTTTCGCTGGAAGTCCGCGCTCGGCGGCAAAGCGCGCCGCGACGCCTTCCAGCGCGGCGCGGATGTCATAGGCATCGACGATGGCGGGGAGGGGGAATTCGCGCACCGTGAAGCCACGGTTCGGCGCGTAGTCGAGCAGCCCTTCGCCGGCGAGCGCCTGCAATGCCGCGCGCACCGGCGTGCGCGACACCGACAATGTCTTCGACAACTGGACCTCATTGAGCCGCTCGCCGGCGCTGACGGCGCCGCCGAGTATCGCCTCACGAACGCGGTCCATCACCGACAGTGCGCGGTTGCCGGCGCGCGCGCCGCCTGCCGTGACTTCCGCCGTTTGCTCCATCGATTCCGTCATCCCGGAGGGGGTCCGTTTTGCTGATGTGTATACACTTCCAGAATCATATCAGAGATGTTGATTGAAAATCCAGATTTTTTGGCGATCATGGACACCTGGGTGCCGATACACTTTCAAAAGTGTATGTAATCTCTATTGACTCGCTTTCCACTTTGTCGAACCATGGCGTCAATAAAGAAGGGTTGGGTGAGGTCGATGGCGCAAAGCACGTCGGAAATCAGCGAAAACGCCATCGAAGAGATTACCGCGGACCGCAATCCGCATTACGAGCCGTTCGGTTGGCACCACTGGCCGGAACATCCTTGGCTCGCCTATCAGTTCCGCCGTGGGCTGGGCGAAAGCCAGGAGGGCGGTGGCGCCGTCAGCGAGATCATGCAGGCGGGATCACGAATGATCCCGGGCGATCTCGAAAGCTGGCATGTCGAATGGATGCGGATCGCCGACCGCAACTGGAAGCGCGGTCTCGCCGAGGAGCAGGCCGGCCATATCCGCACCGCGATGAACTGCTTCCTGCGCGCGGCGGATTACTATCGCCAAGCCGAATTCCATCTTGAACCGGACGATGCGCGGCGGCTGCCGACCTTCGAGAAGATGGAGGCGTGCTCGCACAAGTTCATCTCCTATCTCAATCCGCCGGGCGAGGTGGTCGATATCCCCTATGAACCGGGCAAGCCGCTCTGCGGTTATTTCATCCGCGCGCCGTTTCCGGGAGAGAGGCTGCCGGTGCTGATCTGCATGGGCGGACTGGATTCGATCAAGGACGAGATGTGGTTCATGCAGGCCCACGGCGCCCTGCAACGCGGCATTTCCGTCTTGATGATCGACGGGCCCGGGCAGGGCGGTACGTTGCGGCGACACAAGATCTATACCCGCCATGACAGCGAAGTGCCGATCGGCAAATGCATCGACTGGCTGGAGAAGCGTGACGACGTCGACACGTCGCGGATCGCGGTGTGCGGTTCCAGCATGGGCGGCTATTACGCCGCGCGTGCCGCCTGTTACGAGCATCGGCTGGCCGCCGTCATTTCACATGGCGCGATCTGGTCGGTGCATGACATGTGGGGCACCAAGGGCGACGATTTTGGTCTCGCCATGCACATCCGCTGGGTGTTCGGCGCCAAATCGATGCACGACGCCCACGAATTGATGAAGCCGTTCACGCTCAAGGGCCATCTTGAGCACATGAAATGCCCGTATCTGGTGCTGCATGGCGGCCACGACGTGCTGACGGTGACCGCGGCGCGCTCGACCTACGATTACGCCAAGGCCAACGGCGTCGACGCGACCTTGCGCATCCTCGATCCCGAGGAGACCGGCGCCGAACATTGTCAGCATGACAATCCAACGATCGGCCAGGAAGTGCTGGCCGACTGGCTCGCCGATCGCTTTGGCATTGACCAACCTGCGCTATTGAAGACTTCCATCAATCCTCTCGTATGAGGCGTGCCATGAAATCAGCCATCAATCTCGGCGTCGATCATCCCAAGGCAGCGGTCGTCGCTATAGACCTGCACCGCGGCCATCTCGATATGTCGGTTGCAACCATGCCGACAACGCCCGATGTCGCCGCGCGCGTCCTTGCTGCCAACAAGCGCCTGTTCGACTGGTGCCGCAGCGTGGGCATTCCCGTCATTCATCAGGTGACGTCGTACCGCGATGTCGAGGAAATCCGTATCAATCCGTTCTGGCGCAGCCGCGCCGAGGAACCTGGCAACACGCGCAAGAACGCGATGCGGCACAACATCATCGGCGGGCCCGGCTGCACGGTGATGCCGCAGGTGCTGGATTCGCGTGACTTCATCGTCAACACCAAGAAGCGCTACGACTGTTTTCTTGCAACCGATCTCGACTTCCTGCTGCGTTCCCACGGCATCAACACGCTGCTGATCACCGGCGTGAATACCAACTCCTGCGTGCTGGCCACGACAACCGCGGCCAATGTGCGCGACTATGCCGTGATCGTGGTAGAAGACTGCGTCGACAGCATGGACGGGCCGGAACTTCATGCGGCGGGACTGGCGTGCATTCGCACCGCGTTCGGCTCGGTGATGAACATCGACGAAGTAATGGCGCTGGAAGGGCTTGCCCCGCGCAACACCAACGCAGCATGATGCCTTTGCTTTTCTTGAGTCAGAAGAGGTAACCGCCATGACCGGTCCCATGCTTCCACGCGAGCGCGTCGAATATTCCGCGATCGTCGACCGCCCGCCGCTGAAATTGCCTGATGGCGCGCGCATGATCGTCTGGACCATCGTCAATCTCGAGGTGTGGGATATTTCCAAGCCGATGGCGCGGCAGGTGCTGCCGGCGCCGACCGGAGTCCCGCTGCTGCCGGACGTGCCGAACTGGAGCTGGCACGAATATGGCATGCGGGTCGGGGTATGGCGGTTCTTCGATCTCTACAAGAGACTCAACATCGCGCCGACGCTCTCGATCAACGCGCGCGTCTGCGAGGACTATCCGCGCGTGGCACAGCAGGCCAAGGACGCCGGCTGGGAATTCATGGGCCATGCCTATGAGCAGGGACCGATCCATAAAGAAACCGACCAGAAGGCGATGATCGCGCGCTCGATGCAGGTGATCGAAAAGTTCACCGGCAAGCGGCCGGTCGGCTGGCTTGGGCCGGGCCTGACCCAGACGCTAGATACGCCTGAGAATCTGGCGGAAGCCGGCGTCAAATATATCGGCGACTGGGTCTATGACGACGAGCCGACTGACATCAAGACCGGGAAGGGCCCATTGGTGACGCTGCCCTACACCGTCGAGCTCAACGACATTCCGATGATGCTGGTGCAACATCACGACAGCGACCACCTGTTGCGGCGGACCATCGACAGCTTCGATCGCCTCTATGCCGAGAGCAAGGAGCGCCCGAAAATCATGTCGATCGCGATCCACCCCTACATTTCCGGCCAGCCGTTCCGCATCAAGTATCTCGAACAGATCTACGACTACGTGAACAAGCACGAGGGCGTGGTGCACTGGAACGGCGAGCAGATCCTCAATTGGTATCAGGGCCAAAAGAAATGAGTGCGCTGGCTCCGCACGCGCTGCCGACGGTGGTGGCGACCGAGGCCGCGGTTGCCGGCGGCGGCAGTTTTCCGGTTCGCCGCATCTATTGCGTCGGCCGCAACTATCTCGATCACATCCGGGAGATGAAGGAAGCCGACGAGCGCGATCCGCCGTTCTTCTTCCAGAAGCCGCGTGATGCGATCGTGCTCGATGGCGCCCGCGTTCCCTATCCGCCGTTCACAGCGAATTTCCAGTTCGAGGTCGAACTGGTCGTTGCGCTCGGCAAGGGTGGCCGTGACATTCCCGTCGACGCGGCGAACAGCCTGATCTGGGGGTATGCGGTCGGCATCGACTTCACCCGCCGCGATCGCCAGTTCGACGCCCGCGACATGCGCCTGCCCTGGGAAGTCGGCAAGAGTTTTGATGCCTCGGCGCCATGCGGGCCGATCGCGCAGGTCCGCGATCCCGCGCATTTCAAGGACTGCGCGATCACGCTTTCGGTCAATGGCGAGGAGCGCCAGCGCGGCAATATCGGCCAGATGATCTGGAGCGTGGCGGAAGTCATCGCGCAATTGTCGAAGCAGGTCCGGCTCGAGCCGGGCGACCTCATCTACACTGGAACGCCTTCAGGCGTCGGACCCGTCGTGCCGGGCGATCTCATCACCTGTCATATCGACGGATTGCCGTCGCTCACCGTCACCATCACGCCACCCGAATCCTGAGTTCGACCATGCAGCCGACCGAACGCATTTCCTATTCGCCGATATCCGAACGCGCACCGTTGAAATTGCCCGACGGCAAGCGCATGGCAGTGTGGGTGATCGTCAATGTCGAGGAATGGGACATCAATTCGCCGATGCCGCGCACGGTCTTGACGCCGCCGGCCGGCGGATCGCCGTCGCCCGACATCCCGAACTGGGCCTGGCACGAATACGGCAACCGCGTCGGCTTCTGGCGGCTGCTCAAGACCTTCGACGATTTCAAGCTGCCGGCGGCGCTTGCGATCAACGGCTCGGCGCTAGCGGCCTATCCCGCGATCGTCAAGGCGGCGAAGCAGCGTAACTGGGAATTCATGGGCCACGGCTTCACCCAGCGCAACATGCAGAAGGTGGAGAACGAGCGCGAGGACATTCGCAGGACCGCCGACGCGATCGAAAAGGCGACCGGCAAGCGCCCGCGCGGCTGGCTCGGCCCCGGCCTCACCGAGACCTGGGAGACGCCGGACCTTTTGAAGGCGGAAGGCTACGATTACGTCGCCGACTGGGTGCTTGACGATCAACCGGTGTGGCTCAAGACCAAGACGACGCCGATCGTCAACATTCCCTACACCCAGGAGTGTAACGATGTCGCCATGATGCTGATCCAGCATCACAAGGCCAGCGAATATCAGGATCGCGCGCTCGACCAGTTCGAGCAGATCTATGAGGATGCGGCGGATTCCGCCCGCATCATGGCGCTCGTGATCCATCCCTACATCATGGGCGCGCCGCATCGCGCCAAATATTTCCGCCGCATCTTCGAGGTGATCCGGCAAAGGCCCGATGTCGCCTTCATGACCGGTGAGCAGATTCTCGACTGGTATCTCAAGCTAGTACCGCCGATCTGAAGTCCCTGCAAAGCCAGCTGCGAGTCCGATCAGGGACTTCAGAACGATAAGCGGTACTAGAATTAATAACGTTTGCTAGTGTCCATAACTTTCCGAAGTTCGTGAAAGGTGGGTGCTGCGATAGAGCACGAACTACGGAAAGTGGACACTAGAGAACCGAAAGCGCCGTAAAGGGATGAGCACCTTCCAGCTTCTCAATGGATTGACCTTCGCGGCGCTGTTGTTCGTCGTCGCGAGCGGCTTTACGTTGATTTTTGGATTGCTGCGCATCGTCAATCTCGCGCATGGCGCGCTCTATCTGCTCGGCGGCTATATCGGGTTTGCGATCGCGAGCCGGACCGGCAGCTTTGCGCTCGGTGGTCTCGGCGCGATGGCCGCGGTCGCGGCGGTCGGCTTTGTGCTCGATCAGGGCCTGCTGCGCTTCGTCCGTGGCAATGAGCTGCGCCAGGTGCTGCTGACGCTGGGCTTTGCCTTCGTCGTCAACGACATGGCGCTGGTGATATGGGGTGGCGACAGTTTTACGGTGCCGATCCCGCAAATGCTCAAGGGCGGCATGCGGGTGTTCGGCACGTTCTATCCGACCTACCGCCTGTTCGTGCTGGTGACCGGCATCGTCGTCTTTGCCGGCCTGTGGTTGTTGCTGAATCACACACGGCTCGGCGCGCTTATCCGCGCCGGCGTCGACGACGCCGAGATGGTGGAAGCCTCCGGCGTCAACATCCGTCGCGTCTTTCTCGTGACGTTTCTGCTCGGCTCGGCGCTCGCCGGCCTCGGTGGCTTGATGGGCGGTGCGTTCCTGTCGCTTTACCCGTCTGCGGATGCCGAAATTCTCGTGTTTAGTCTCGCCATCGTCATCATTGGCGGCCGCGGCAGCCTCGTCGGCGTCGGCGTCGGCAGTCTCTTGGTCGGTCTGCTCAATACGCTCGGGCAGGTGATGTTCCCGGAACTCGCATACTTCGTGATCTTCGGCCCGATGGCCTTGTTGCTGGCGTTTCGTCCCCTTGGCCTGTTTGGCAAGGCGGCCACGACATGACCGGCGTGCCGACGCAGCAGATGAAGATCGCCGGCATGACCGGACGCGCCGTCATGGTCGTTCTCGCTGTGCTGGCGGCTGCCACCGCGCTGCCGTTTGTTCTCTCGAACTATCAGGTCGGGCTCGCCACCGAGATGCTGATCTTCGGCATGCTCGCGATGTCCATCGATATTCTCGCGGGCTTTGCCGGACGCACCTCGCTCGGCCACGGCGCGATCTTCGGGGTCTCCGGCTATGTGGTGGTTTACGCTTCGGCGCAGGCCGGCCTGCCGCCTGCGGCGGCCCTGGGCCTCGGGATCGTCGCGGCGACAGCCGTCGCCATCATTTTTGCGCTGCTCGCGGTGCGCACCTCCGGCGTCTATTTCCTGCTGCTGACGCTCGCGCTCGGCATGATCGTGTGGGGCATCTGCCTGCGCTGGACGCAGGTGACCGGCGGCGAGAACGGCATGCGCGGCGACGTGCGGCCGGCACTTCTGGTCGGGCATCGCGCCTTCTACTGGGCGGTGCTGGTCGCGACCACATTCGTCAGCTACGCGATGTGGCGGTTCGTTCGCTCGCCGTTTGGGCTGACGCTGCTCGGCATCCGCGACAGCGAAAGCCGCATGAAGAGCCTCGGCTATAACGTGCCGCTGCATCTTTTCGTGGGCTTTGCGGTGTCGGGGTTTTTTGCCGGCATTGCCGGGGCGCTCTATGCGATGTTCAACAACTTCGTCAGCCCGTCGACGGTCGCACTCGCGCAATCGGTCGAGGGCGTGTTGATGATGATTGCGGGCGGGGTCGGAACGCTGTTCGGCGGCTTCGTCGGCGCCGCCGCCATCATCACGCTCGAGAACGTCGTCAGCGCCTATACCGAGCGCTGGCAGACCGTGCTGGGCTTAACCTTCATCGTCATCATGATCTTTGCGCCGGAAGGTATCATCGGCACGCTGCGCGTCATTTTGACGGGCCGGACCGGCGGCAAGGACAGTTATAAAGGCAAGTAATCGTTTAAAGGGGACATTGAAATGGACCGCAGGCAATTCCTTAAAAACTCCACCGCCGCGATCGCTGCCACCAGCACCGGCGCAATTCCATGGCGTGCGCGAGCCCAGGCCGCCCCGATCAAGATAGGTCTGCTCGCGCCGCTCACCGGCGTCGTCGCCTCGGGCGGCAAGGAGATGGTCGAGGGCGTCCAGTTTTACCTGGAGTCCGTGAATTATCAGATTGCCGGCCGCAAGGTCGAACTTTCGATCGAAGACGATGCGTCCAATCCCGACACGGCGTTGCAGAAGGCGCGGCGGCTGGTCGAGCAGGGCAATTGCCATATGCTGATCGGCGATCTGCTCGCCAACACCGGCCTCGCCGTTGCCAACTACGTCAAAGGCACCGGCACGCCCTATTTCATTCCGATCATCGCCGCCGACGATCTGACGCAACGTCAGCGCATCAAGAACGTGATCCGCGTCGCCGGCTATTCCGCGAGCGCCTTTACGCATCCGTTCGGCGACTGGTGCTTGAAGCAAGGCTATAAGAGGATCGCGACTATCAGTCAGGACTACACGTTTGGCCACGAGCAGTGCGGTGGGCTTGCGCAGGTCTTCACCGAGGGTGGCGGCGAAATCGTGCAACAGTTCTGGCATCCGCTCAACACTGCCGACTTCAGCCCGTATCTCGGCCAGCTCGCGGACCTCAAGGTCGACGCGATCTTCGCCATGGAAACCGGCGCGGATGCGACGCGCCTGATCCAGCAGTATGCGAGCTTCGGCCTGAAGGGAAAAATCCCGCTGCTCGGGGCGATGAATGCCACCGACCAGTCCGTGATCCGAACGCTCGGTGAAGAATGCGAAGGCATCGTCGCGGCCGCGCATTTCGCCGAAGGCTCGGACAATCCGGTGACAGCGAAGTTCACCAAGGACTATGAAGCCAAGTACGGCAAGATTCCCTCGCTCTACGGCTTCTCTATGTATTCCGGCATCATGTGGGTTGCCGAAGCGCTGGAAAAGATGGGTGGCAAGGTCGAAGACCGAGATGCCTTTATCGATACTGTGCTGAAGACCGAGCTCACGGGATCGCCGCTTGGAAAAACGGTGAAGCTGGATGCCTATGGCAATCCGATCTACGACGTTCAGATCCGCAAGGTGGTCAAGCGCGCCGATGGCAAATACTGGAACGTGCCGATCGCGAGCTATCCGAGCGTCTCGCAGTTCTGGAAATACGATCCAGAAACCTACATGAAGCAGCCGCCTTATTCGCGCACTTTCCAGGGCATCAAGAAAGCCTGATCAACGATCTTCGTTCGGATGCGGACTGTCCCGCATCCGGCACCAACGGTAATTGTCGTGTCCGAGCCTATACTCACCTTGTCCGATGTCGTCGTCGCGTTCGACGCCTTGCGCGCGGTTGATGGCGTCAGCCTCACCGTGCCGCAGGGGCAGCGCCGCGCCATCATCGGCCCGAACGGCGCCGGCAAGACCACGCTGTTCAACGCGATTGCCGGCGTCCTGCCGCCGACCGCGGGAAAAATCGCCTTTGACGGTCACGACATCACGCGCCTGTCGCCGCACCGGCGCGCGCACCTCGGAGTGTCGCGGACCTTTCAGATCACCAATTTGTTTCCGCGGCTTTCGGTGCACGACAACATGGTGCTGGCGCTGCGCGGCCGTTCGCCGCGCAAGTTTTCGCTGTTCGGCGAACCAGATGCCGATGCCGATGAAAGCTCGCAAATTGCGGCGGCGCTGGAAGCGGTACGGATCGCCGGTCGCGCCGAGGTGATGGTGAGTGATTTGTCCTATGGCGAACAGCGCCAGCTCGAGATTGCGCTCTCGCTGGTGACGTCGCCACGCTTGCTGCTGCTGGACGAGCCGGCCGCCGGCCTCTCGCCCTCGGAACGTTCGATGGTTGCTGAGATCATCCGCGCGCTCGGACGCGATATCACGGTGGTTCTGATCGAGCACGACATGGACCTGGCGCTCGGGCTTGTCGATCGCGTCACCTGCATGTTCGAAGGCCGCGTGCTGGTCGAAGAGGCGCCGGACGATATCAGACGCAACAAGCAGGTGCAGGAAGTCTATCTGGGGCGGCCGCGCCATGCTTGAGGTTCGTGATCTCTACAGTGGCTATGGCGAGGCGGTCGTGGTTCGCGGTGTGTCGCTCGACGTCGGCGCGGGGGAAATCGTAGCGGTGCTTGGCCGCAACGGCATGGGAAAGACCACGTTGATTCGCTCGATCATGGGGCTGACGCCGCCACAAATTCGCTCGGGCTCGGTCACCTGGCGCGGCGAAAGCCTGATCGGCTTGCGGCCGCACGATATCGCCGGCCGCAAAATCGCAATCGTGCCGCAGGGGCGGCGGCTTTTCCCTTCGCTGACCGTGACCGAGCACCTGACCATGCTCAAGAGCGCGCGTGCCAGGGATGGCTGGACGCTGGAGCGGGTTTTCGCGCTGTTTCCGAGGCTCGCCGAACGGCGTCACCACCGCGGCGGTCAGCTCTCCGGCGGCGAGCGCGGCATGCTCGCGGTCGGACGCGCGCTGATGATCGATCCGGAACTCATCCTGATGGATGAACCCTCGGAGGGGCTAGCGCCGGTGATGGTGCAGCATCTCGAAGGCATCGTGCGCGATCTCAAGCGCGAGGGGCTCTCGATCCTGCTTGTCGAGCAGAACCTCTACAGCGCGCTCGATGTCGCTGATCGGGTCTATGTGCTGGAGACGGGCCAAGTCGTGCATCAGGCCAATGCTGCCGCGCTGGCCCAACAGAGCGACGTTTTGCTCGCCCGTCTCGGTGTGACCTAGGCGGCAATACTAGACGAAATCGGAATCGATCAGTTGAAAATGGTCGAAGCGCGGCATCGCCGTGGAGGCGGTGTCGCGGAGCTGAAGCAGGATCGGCTGACGATAACGGGATGGGATCGCAAATCCCGGTAGCCGCGGCAGACTCTTGTTGATCCCTGCATAGGCAAACACCCGATGCTTCCAGAGACGGCAGGCCGCGCGGATCAACGCGTTGACCTCGCCTGAGGTCGCGGCCGTGCCCGGCCGCGCAAAGAATCCGCATAGTAAGACGAGATTGATCCCGCGTTTTTCTCGTGAAGACGACACCAGCAGCAAGTCGGCGGTCGCATGCACGGCATAATCGTAGGTCGGATCGTTCATGCGCTCGAACAAGGTTTCGGCGTCCCAGTAAGGGCCGTTTTCGTCGGCGGGCGTTGCAAAGGTCGATAGCCGTTCGATCGCTTCATCTCGCGTCATCGACTTGATCGAGGCCGAAAATCGCACGCGCGGGCTCTGCGGCCGCCTCAGGGAGAATCCGACGCGCACGGGCAGTAGGTGGAAGGGCCGCAGTTTCATGAACCGGGCGTTCAGAGGAGCCGAGATCGGATTGGGCAGACCAAGGATGATGCGAATATGATTCGCTTCGCATAGCCGTTCGACCTCCTGGTAGAGGCGGCGGACCAGCGCCGGCGAGCGATAGGGCTGCAGGATGAAGAGATCGATCAATTGCGTGGCGCTCACGGGGTTGCCGTCCAGATGGACCTTCTGGTGCAGCAGCACGATCTGGCCGATTTTCTTGTCATCGTCGAAAGCAGCCAGCACCGCGGCTCCCGCGCCGAAGCCGCGCTCGTAAAGCCACTTCATCCGCGACGCCGAAAAGACGACGTCTTTCGATCCAAACGCTTCGGTAGCGATGCGCGCCGTGCTCTCAAAATCGACGGCGCGTTCTTCCAAAACAGAAATCATCTGAAATATCCCCGTCCGTCCGGTAGCTTAGCCCAAAACGCTGCTCTTGCGAGGGCTGCTCGTCGTCCCCATCTGAGCGGGCCAAAGGATTTTGACCATGCTGGATTTCACCCAATACGATTCGGCCGGCCCTGACGCGGACGCCACGCCCGTCGCGGCGCCGGATGGCGATCAGCCGTTGCTGGATGCCTATTCAAACGCGGTCATCGGCGTGACCGAACGCGTCGGCCCCGCGGTGGTTCGGGTCGAAACCGGCGATCGGACGCGAGGGGCCCGGTCGCGCGGCGGCCTCGGCTCCGGAATCGTGATTTCGCCCGACGGCCTGGTTTTGACCAACAGCCACGTGGTCGGCTCGTCCCGGCAGATCCGGTTGCAGGATATGGAAGGCATCGTCACCGACGCCCGCGTACTCGGCGTCGATCCCGATACCGACCTGGCGCTGCTCCGCGCCGATGGCGCGCGGGATCTGCGCTACGCGTCGCTCGGCAATTCCCGCAATCTGCGCCGCGGCCAGCTGGTGGTTGCGATCGGCAATCCGCTCGGCTTCGAATCGACGGTCACGGCCGGCGTCGTCTCCGCGCTCGGCCGCTCGATCCGATCGGTGAGCGGGCGCACCATCGAGGACGTGATCCAGACCGATGCGGCGCTCAACCCCGGCAATTCCGGCGGCCCGCTGGTGTCGTCGGCGGGCGAAGTGATCGGCATCAACACCGCGATCATATCAGGTGCGCAAGGCATCTGCTTTGCGGTGGCGAGCAACACCGCGCAATTCGTGCTGTCGGAGATCATCCGCCACGGCTATGTCCGCCGCGCCTATATCGGCGTGTCCGGCCAGACCGTGCCGGTGCCGCGGCGCCATGCCGTGATCGCCGGCGTCGAGAACAAGATGGGCGCGCTGCTCGCCCAGATCGAGCCGGACGGGCCGGCCTCGCGTGCCGGGATTTTGCCGGGCGATGTCGCCATCAGGCTCGACGGCGTCGCCATCCATGGCGTCGACGATCTGATCCGGGTGCTCGACCGCGACCGGATCGGCCGCACGCTGAAGATGGATGTGTTGCGGCTGGGAAGGCTGCGCGAGATCGACATTCACCCGATTGAGCGCAAGGTGGCGGCGCGGCAGTCGGCCGCGCCGTAGCTTTTGAGCCGCCTACGTCGGTGTCTTCGCCGGACTCGAACCGGCGAACAGTGTAGCGCGAGGCGCGATCGAACGGCTTTCATGATAGGGCAGACCCCGTCCAAGGACTGCCTTGAGCTGATCTGCCGGCACCGGTTTGGCTAAAAAGAATCCCTGCATCATGTCGCAACCAAGGCTTCGCAGCATATCCTGGTGTTCGGCTGTTTCGACGCCTTCCACGACGACTTTCACGCCACAGCCGTGGGCAAGATTGATCATCCCGCCGAGCAATTGCCGGCGTTTTTCGTATTCGGCGAGAAAGCCCCGGTCGATCTTGATGGCGTGACACGGCAGGTATTGGAGATATTCGAAATTGGCGTATCCGGAGCCGAAATCGTCGAGCCATATTTCGATGCCGCTGGAAGAAAGTTCGCGCAAGCGTTCCGCCGCGCTGCTGGTCTGATCGACGGCCGTCTCTTCCGTCAGTTCCAGGATCAACCTGCGCGCCGGCAGGCCGGTTTGCTTCAGAACGGTCTCGATCGATATGAGCAGGTCGGGCCGTTGCAAGTTGACAGGAGATAGATTGACACTGACCTTGAGGTCATCCTCCCAATGCGCCGCTTCGTGGCATGCCGTCCCCAGGACCCATTTGAAAAGTTCGTCGATCAGTCCGCTCTGCTCAGCCGCGCGGACAAATTCGAGCGGTGAAACAGGACCCCGAACCGGGCTGGTCCAGCGTGCCAGCGCCTCGACGGCGACCGGCTGACCGCTCGTCGCATCGTAAATCGGCTGATAGTGCAGGGAAAGTCCGTCACCATATTGCAGTGCTTGCGCGAGGTCGTGCGCGATTTCCCGCGGCTCGGCTCCGCCCGTTCTTTTCTCAACGGGATTGCGCGCTGGAGGTGCTTCTGCGCCCGATGCAAGATCGAGTGTGCGATCGAATACGACCGGCTGACCCAGTCGCGCGTTCTTGGATTTGTAAAGCGCCCGGTCGGCCTTGAGCATCAGCTCGTCGGCGGTGGCGGCATGATCCGGTGCCACGGCAATGCCGATGCTCGCGGCAACCTCGGCAGAGCCGAATGCGCCCAGAAAATAGGGCTGCCGAAGTATGTGGGCCAATCCATTGGCGAGGCGAAGCGCATCTGGCGCCGACGAATCCGGCAGCAGGATCGCAAATTCGTCGCCGCCCAGCCTGGCGCAGGTATCCGTGCCGCGAACGGCGTCCTTCAAGCGCATGGCGACATTCTTCAGAAGGATGTCGCCGGCAGCATGCCCGAGGCGGTCGTTGACGTCCTTGAAGCCATCGAGGTCGAGACACAACAAGGCGCAGCTGTTGCCTGAAACCGAGTGCGTGACCGCCTGATTGAGCCGATCCGTGAAGAAACGTCGGTTTGGAAGTTCGGTCAGGCTGTCATGATGCGCCAGGAACTCGACCTGGGCTTCGGCTTTCCGCCGCTCGGTGATGTCCTCGTAGGTGCAAACCCAGCCGCCGTCTTCCAGCGGCTGATGGTGGATGGCGATGAGCCGGCCGTCGCCGAGCTCCTGCAGGAAGATTCCTTTCTCCCGGCGATCGATGAAGGCTCGCCGTGCCGCATAGATCTCGTCGACGGTGCGGCCCGGATAGTTACCGAGCGAGCAACTGTCGGCGAGCACGTCGTAGAGGCTCATCCCGGTGCGAAGCCGGCTCATCGGCTGGTTGTAGATCCGGCAGAACTGTTCGTTGACCAGGTGAAGCCGGTCGTCGGCGTCATACAGGCAAATGCCTTGCGGCAAGTTCGCAATCGCCCGCTCGAAACGTTGTCGCAGGGCGCCCGGACGCGAGAAACGCCAGGACAGGTCGTAGCGAATTGCCGCCAACAGCCGCGCAATCCGCCAGCGTCCCCCGTTGGGTCGGGGCGATCGATCTTTATGACGCCGCACTGTCGTTGTCCCGCCGTTCCCGAAAGACACGAGGATTTTTCGTTTGCGTACCACGAAAGACTGAGAACGGCGTTAAGATCGGCCGTGCCGCTTTTGTCGGCAACCGCTTGATTTTCGTTGCAAAGGCAGTGTTTGAGCCGGAAATTCGCGGTACGCCATCTCAATCACTCAGCATCGAAAGCAATCGCTAACTGCAACCAGACGTAAGGCCGCCTGCGGTGTCGGTCATCGATAACGATGGGTAAACGGCGAGACTGGAATTCGTATGCAGCTTGATCTCGCTCGCGGGAAGCGAATGTCGAGAAGGACCCGATCGGCGCTACTGCAGCGCCGCCAGCAGTTCGTCCGGCTGCTCCACCATCATCATGTGGCCGGCGCCGGGCAGCACGATCGTTCGCGCACCTGATATCCCGGCGGCGAGAGCCTTGCCGGCCTTGGCCGGGGTCATCATGTCGCGCTCGCCGAGGATCACCGTCGTCGGCACCCTGATCTGTGCGGCGGCCGCAAGCGCATTCTGGTACGCGTTGCAGGCATTGAGGTCGCGATAGAGTACGCCGGGCGCGGTTGCCTGCAGCACGCGCTGTGCGCCCTGATGCATCCAGAGCCCCGGCGCGAGGCTGCCGCCGAGTTCAGCTTTGAAGCCTAACCCCCAGATCGAGACCATGTCGATGGCCGCCACATCGTTGGCTTCGGCGGCTTTCAAGAGATCCGGCCCGACCGTCATCGTCGCGGCAGTGCCGATCAGGCTCAAGCCTGCGACCTTGTCGGGATGGCGCGCGGCAGTCTCGAGCGCGATCAGCGATCCCATGGAATGGCCGACAAGCCGGGCTTTGCTTGCGCCGGCGGCATCGAGCAAAGCGGCGGTCCAGTCCGCCATCTCGGCGATGCTTGCCAGCGCCGCACCTTTGGAGCGGCCGTGGCCGGGCAGGTCCGGCGCCAACACCGAATAGCCGTGGTGGGCGAACCAGCGGCTGTGCAGCGCCCAGCTCGAATGATCGAAACCCGCGCCGTGCAGCAGCACCACGGCAGGCAGCGTCTTATCGAACGGCTTGCCGCCGGTGGCCACGAATGTCTGCGCGCCGTTGACTATCAGCTGCATGGGTTAAACCTTCTGGGAGGCGCGCAGCGCCTGGCCGAGATCGTCGATGATGTCGGACACGGCTTCGATACCGACCGATAGCCGTACCAGTTCCTCGCCAATCCCTGCGGCCTCCAATTGATTGGCGTCCATCTGCTGATGGGTGGTGCTTGCGGGATGGATCACCAGCGTCTTGGCATCGCCGACATTGGCGAGATGGCTGATCAGCTTCAGCGTCTCGATGAACTTCTTGCCGCTCGCGCGTCCGCCCTTGATCCCGAAGGAGACGATGGAGCCTGCACCGCGCGGCAGCAGCTTTTTGGCGAGGGCGTGATCGGGATGGCTTTCAAGTGCCGGATGCAGAACCCAATCGACGGCCTTGTTGGAGTTGAGGAATTCGAGAACGCCGAGCGTATTGCTCATATGGCGCTCCATGCGCACGCCGAGCGTCTCGATGCCCTGCAAAAGCTGGAAGGCGTTCATCGGCGACAGGCAAGCGCCGAAATCGCGCAAGCCTTCGGTGCGGGCGCGCATGATGAAGGCGGCCTTGCCGAATTGCTCGTCAAAGACGATGCCATGATAGCCGGCATAAGGTTCGGTCAGCACCGGAAACTTGCCCGAGGCGTGCCAATCGAACCCGCCGCCATCGACCAGCGCGCCGCCGATCGCGATGCCGTGGCCGCCGAGCCATTTGGTCGCCGAGTTCATCACGATATCGGCGCCGAGTTCGATCGGCCGGCTGAGAAACGGCGTTGCAAAGGTGTTGTCGATCAGAAGCGGAATTTTGGCCTCATGCGCGATCGCCGCGATTGCCGGGATATCCAGCACTTCGAGGCCGGGATTGCCGATGGTCTCCCCGATCACAAGCCGTGTATTGGGGCGGATTGCGGCGCGAAACTCGTCATGGGCACGCGGCTTGACGAACGTCGTGGTGATACCGAAGCGCGGCAGCGTATGCGCCAACAGATTGATGCTACCGCCGTAGAGCGAAGATGAGGCGACGATGTGATCGCCGGCGTTGAGCAGCGTGGCGATCGCCAGATGCAGCGCCGCCATGCCGCTGGCGGTTGCGATCGCGCCGACGCCTGCCTCCAGCGCCGCGATGCGCTCTTCCAGCACGGACGTCGTCGGATTTGAGATCCGCGTATAGATGTGGCCGGCGCGCTCCAGGTTGAAC
>NZ_DASSRP010000163.1:0-2257 GCF_035701725.1 Bradyrhizobium sp. | reverse complement strand
ATCACCCGCGACTTCGAGCGGATGATCGGCGACATCGTCAACAACGTCTCTTCGGCATCCTCCCAGCTCGAAGCCTCCGCCGGCACCTTGTCGACCACGGCCTCGCGCTCGCAGGAACTCTCCACCAGCGTGGCGGCGGCCTCCGAGGAAGCGTCCACCAACGTGCAGTCGGTGGCCTCCGCCACCGAGGAGCTGTCGTCCTCGGTCAACGAGATCAGCCGCCAGGTGCAGGAATCGGCGCGGATGGCCAGCAGCGCGGTCGACCAGGCCCGTTCGACGACGGATCGCGTTGGCGAATTGTCGAAGGCCGCGACCCGGATCGGCGACGTTATCGAATTGATCAACACCATCGCCGGGCAGACCAACCTGCTCGCGCTCAATGCCACCATCGAGGCGGCCCGCGCCGGCGAGGCCGGCCGCGGCTTTGCCGTGGTCGCCTCCGAGGTCAAGGCGCTGGCCGAGCAGACCGCGAAGGCCACCGGCGAGATCGGCCAGCAGATCAACGGCATTCAGGCCGCGACCCAGGACTCGGTCGCGGCGATCAAGGAAATCTCCGATACCATCGAGAAGCTGTCGGAAATCTCCTCGACCATTGCCGCTGCCGTGGAAGAGCAGGGCGCCGCGACGCAGGAAATCTCCCGTAACGTGCAGCAGGCGGCGCACGGCACCCAGCAGGTCTCGTCCAACATCACCGACGTGCAACGCGGCGCGGCCGAAACCGGCTCGGCGTCTTCTCAGGTGCTGGCAGCCGCCAAGACGCTGTCGTCGGATTCAAGCCGGCTGCGCAGCGAGGTCTCGAAGTTCCTTACCGACGTGCGGGCGGCGTAAGCGCCGCCGCTGACGCACGCCTCAGTGCGGGCCCATGCTGCGTGCGCGCGATCTTTCGGCACGCCGTCGACGGTCTGCCTTCGGAATCCCGTCGCCATCCATGCGCCCACGAGCTCCAGCATGAACTTGCCGGAGTGGCGGGCGTCGTTGCTCATCCGCCATCGGGGCAGGGCGACGCCTCGCCTATGCGAAATTTGCGGACCTGATTCTCGAGGCGCCGCGCCGACAGCTTTCAGTAACCTTTTTGGCGCACCAGTGGCAGCGGGTCTGATTTGCTACCTGTGGGGGCCGTCATGTTCGCCAAGTTTTCGATCCGCGCCAAGATCATTTGCCTCGTTTCACTGTTGCTGCTGGCGCTCGCCGGCATGGGCCTGCTCTCCGCCACCAGCATGCGCTCACTGAATGCCCACACCAAGGAGATCGCCAACAGCTGGCTGCCCAGCATCAAGGCGCTCGGTGAACTGAATGTCGGCGCCGTCTACTACCGCAATGTGCTCAACGCCCACATGCTGGCCGAAACCCTCGAAGACAAGGCGGTGCTGGAAAAGACGATGGCGGGCATCGTCGAGAACATGACGAATGTCCGAAAGTCCTATGAAACGATGATTACATCGCCGGAGGAACGCGCGCTGTACACCGAGTGGTCGGCACGCTGGCAGGAATATGCGGGTATCGCCGCCAAGGTGCTGGACCTGTCGCGCAAGGAAGCCGGCCGTTTGCCGCGTGAGGCGTTGCAGGCGAACCAGCAGGCCATCAAGGTCGGCAATGAGGCGAAGGCGATCCTGGCCAAGGATATCGAGCTCAATGACCGCGGCGCGGCGCAGGACACCAAGGCGGCGGAAGACACTTATTCGTCGATCCTGATGATGCTGGCGGCGATCGTCGGCCTTTCCATCCTCGCCGGCGCAGCCGTCAGTTTCTATGTCATCCGCGACGTCGCCGCCGGTATCGCCTCGATCGTCGAGCCGATGCAGGCGCTCGGCTAGGGCGAGCTCGAGGCCAATGTGCCGCACCAGGGCGAGCATACCGAGATCGGCCAGATGGCCGATGCCTTGCAGATCTTCAAGCAGGCGTTGATTGCCAAGCGCGCCGCCGATCAGGCCGCGGCGAAGGATGCCGAAGCCAAGATCGAGCGCGGCCGCCGCGTCGACGGCATCACCCGCGACTTCGAGCGGATGATCGGCGATATCGTCAACAACGTCTCCACGGCGTCGTCGCAACTCGAGGTTTCCGCCGGGACCCTGTCGAGCACGGCCAAGCGCGGGCAGGAACTGTCGACGACGGTCGCGGCGGCCTCCGAGGAGGCCTCCACGAACGTGCAGTCGGTGGCCTCCGCCACCGAGGAGCTGTCGTCCTCGGTCAACGAGATCAGCCGCCAGGTGCAGGAATCGGCGCGGATGGCCAGCAGCGCGGTCGACCAGGCCCGTTC
>NZ_DASSRP010000162.1:0-7953 GCF_035701725.1 Bradyrhizobium sp. | reverse complement strand
GACCTGGGAGGGAAAGCCCGCGCAAGGCGGCGGCCGCATCGTCGCGGCCGGCGATCCGCGCGTCCACGAAGCAGCGCTCAAGCTGCTCAACGGTTAAAGGAAGCCTGATGAGAATCGTCTGCGCGTTGCTCGGCAGCCTGTTGCTGCTTCCGGCGTCCGCCAGCGCCGAGGATTTTCCGGCGCGCCAGATCCGCCTCATCGTGCCCTTCCCGGCCGGCGGCCCCAACGACATCATCGCGCGGGTGATCGGACAGCGCATGTCGGAGATCATCAAGCAGCCGGTGATCATCGATAACCGCGGCGGCCAGGGCGGGGTACTCGGTACCGAAGTTCTCACCAAGGCAAGTCCCGACGGCTACACGATCGCGATTTCGAGCGCCGGCGCGCTCGCCATCAGCCCGACGATGGAAAAAGTCGCCTACGACCCGCTAAAAGACCTGCAAGCCGTCACATTGGTCGCGAAGGTGCCGGAGATGCTGGTGGTCGCATCAAATGTGCCGGCGAAAAACATGAGCGAACTGATCGCGCTCGCCAAGGCAGAACCCGGCAAGCTCAATTTCGCCTCCACCGGTCCCGGCAGCCTGCCGCACCTGGCCGGCGAATTGCTCAAGCTCTCCGCCAAGATCGATATCGTGCACGTGCCCTATCGCGGCGCCGCGCCGGCCCTGAACGACATGCTCGGACAGCAGGTGCAGATGGTGTTTCTCGACCTGCCGGTGCTGTTGCCGCAGATCAAGTCCGGCGGCCTGCGCGCGATCGCGCTCGGCGCGCCGCAGCGTGCGCCGACAGCCATGGACGTGCCGACGACGACCGAAGTCGGCGTTCCGGACGTGCAGGCGGAAAACTGGTACGGCATGGTGGCGCCCGCCGCCACCCCGGCACCGATCGTCGCCAGACTGAACCAGATCGCAACCGAAGCGATGCGCGATCCCGTCGTGAAGGAAAAGCTCGCCATTCAGGGCGCCGAACTGGTCGGCGACAGCCCCGAGCACTTCCATGCCTTCATGGAAAGCGAGATCGCGCGCTGGGCCAAAGTGATCAAGGACGCGGGCGTGCCGACCGAGAAATGATCTATCGCACCGCCTTGCGCAGGTGATCGACGAGCAGTTTCGCGGGCTTCGGCAGGTTCTTGAAGCTGCGGGCACAGATCGCGAGCCGGCGATTGGCCCAGTCGTCGCGGATCGCAATCAGCGCGATCGGCATCGATTGTGCGCAGCGCCGGGCCGCCGCCTCCGGCACCACCGCCACACCGACACCGGCCGCCACCATGCGGCAGATCGCATCGAAATCTCTCAAGCGCGCGCGCAGCCGCAAGCGCACTCCGAGCCGGGCCGCATGTCTGTCGATGTGAACGGCGAGCGCGGTGGTATTCGTCAGTCCCACGAAGTCGCAATCCGTCACCTCGATGAAGTCGATCTGGCGGCGGCCTGAAAATGCGCTGCGCCTTGGCGCGACCAGCACCAAACGATCCTGGCCGAATGAAAATCGCTCGAAATGCTCCGGCAGCGCGTGCTCGGCGGCAAAGCCGAGATCGGCCGCCCCGCCGGCGATGGCGCCGACGATATCGGCGCTCTCACGCTCCTCGACGTCGAGACTGATATCGGGATATTCGCGCAGGAAGGAACCCAAGGCCTTGGGTAGATACTCCGACAGGCCGGATGTGTTGGCGAGCAGATGAACGCTTGCCCTGACGCCGCTGTTGAAGGCAGCGATATCGCCCTGCATCATCGCCACCTGATGCATGATGGTCCGCGCATGATCGCGCAGGCTTTCGCCGGCGGCGGTGAGTTCGATGCCGCGGCGGCGGCGCCTGACCAAAGCGACGCCGAGATCGGCTTCCAGTCCTTTGATCCGGGCGCTTGCCGAAGCGAGCGCCAAATTCGCGCGGGCTGCACCGTGGGTGATACTGCCGGAGTCCGCGACCGCGACAAAAAGCTGAAGATCGACCAGATCAAAGCGCATCGATGAACTCCCGATCTCTTGCCTTCGTCTTAGCCGAAGGCTCATTCAATAAGTCACAGATTGTGCCGAACAATGCGATCGGTCAATGTAACCCGTATTCGCCGGTCCCTTGATTCTAACATTCGCAAGAGCGACCGCTGAGAAGGGATGCGAATGTTTGGATCGGACCACGAGACATGAGCGTTCTGCTCCTGACCTTCATTGCCGCGGTGTTTCTTCTGGCCGGGTTCATCAAGGGCGTGATCGGCCTCGGGCTGCCCACCGTTTCAATGGGGTTGCTTGCGGTCGCGATGGCGCCGGCCCATGCGCTCGCGATCGTCATCGTGCCAGGCGTTCTGACCAATATCTGGCAGACCTTTGCCGGTCCTTATTTCCTTGACATCGTGAAGCGGCTCTGGCCGCTGCTGTTGAGCCTTGCGGCCGGTATCTGGCTCAATCGCGACATGATGACCGGCCCCTACGCGCGCTATGGCACCGTTCTGATCGGCATCCTGCTGGTGATCTATGCCGTCATCAGCTTGCGAAGATTTGCACTCACGGTTCCTCCGGCTGGCGAGAAATGGATCGGCGGCGTCATCGGGCTCACGACGGGGGTCATCTCGGCCGCCACCGGCGTGCAGGTGATCCCCTCGATGCCATTCTTCCAGGCCCTCGGCATGAAAAAGGACGAGCTGATCCAGGCACTCGGCGTGTTCTTTACGGTGGCGACGCTAGCGCAGGCTTTCAATCTCTCGGCCGCCGGAATATTGGACGAATCGACCGCGATCCCCGGCGTCATTGCGCTCGCCTTCTCTTTCACGGGAATGGCAATCGGCCAGAGTATACGGACGCGGCTCGAACCGGAAACGTTCCGCCGCTGGTTTCTGATCGCGATGATCGTGCTCGGGATCTATCTGACGTGTGTCGCGACCTACGAGATCTACTTCGCGTGAACTAACGCGATGCGAACGCCAAGATAGACGAACAGCGCGCCAAGCCCGCGATTGATCCAATTCATCACGCTTGGCGATCGACGGACGCGGCCCGCCGCCCGCGCGGCAGCAATGGCGACGGCAAGACACCACAGCGTGCCGTTGAAAATGAAGATCAGGCCGAGCATCAGAAAGGCCAGCGGCTTGTGCGGCGCGTCGGCATCGACGAATTGCGGCAGGAAGGCGAGAAAGAACAGCGCGACTTTCGGATTGAGCACGTTGGTCAGCGCCCCCTGCCAGAACACGCGCGGGAGCGGAACGGCTTGGCGCGCAAGAACCGGTTCCGAATTTTTCGGACGAGACAACAGCATTGTCAGGCCGACATAGCAGAGATAGGCCGCGCCAAGCCACTTCACTGCTGCAAATGCCGTCGCAGAAGCAACCAGCAGCGCCGAGAGGCCGATTGCCGCGGCAAAAACGTGGGAGAGACAGCCGGTGCTGATGCCGAGTGCAGCGAAAACGCCGCCCCGCCATCCGAGTTGCACGCTGCGCCCGACGATATACGCGGTGTCGGGTCCGGGGGCGATGTTAAGCAGAAGCCCGGAGACGATGAAAAGCCAGAAATCGTGAACGCCCACCATCGGCAGCCTCAGCCAAACAGCGGCGTGCCCGGCACGAAGGCGTCGAAGGCCGCCCAGAACTGCGAACGGTAGCGATCCTGCTCCTGCAGGATTTCATGCTTGGCGCCGGCAATGACGAGATGCGAACCGGCCCGCAGATGATAGGCGAACTCCTCGATCGCCGGCGTCGACACGATGGTGTCGTTGCTCGCCGCCAGCATCAAAATGGGCTGACGGATTTCCGACGGATAGGTCATGGCGCGAAAGCCGTGCATGGCACGAAATGCCGTATCGGCCCAAGCGACCGTGGGCGAGCCGAGGCCGAGCGTCGGGTCTTCGGCCAGGATCGCGGCATTGCGGGCGTAGCGGACCGGATCGCTGGTGAGCGGATTGTTCACGAACGGCTCGGTGCCGGTCAGCGTATCATTGCCGCCGGGGACGTAACGGCCGCCGAGACCGGCCAGCCGCAGGGTTCGCAAGAACACGCGCGCCGGCATCGCGGTCAGATGGCCGGGCAGATCGATCATCGGCGCCGACAGCACCATGCGGTCGAACCAGCGTTTGCCGGCATGCGCGATCCGCAGCATCACCGCGCCACCCATAGAATGGGCGAGCGCGAAGAATGGCGGCGGACAATCCGGCATCACCACCTGCTGCACGAAGGTCTCGACGTCGATTTCGTAATCTGAGAAGTCGCGCACATAGCCCTTGCGCGGATCGCGCAACCGCCGCGACGAATGCCCCTGCCCGCGCCAGTCGATCATCGCCACCGCAAAGCCGCGGTCGCGCAGATCCCGCACCGTCTCGAAGTATTTTTCGATGTGCTCGCTGCGGCCGGTAAAGACGCACACCGTTCCCTTGCGGCCGGCCGGCGGCGCCCAGCGCGCAAAGCGCAGTTCGGCGCCGTCAGGCGTCTTGATGGTCCCGGAAACGACGTTGTCCGGCACGGGATTGGCGGGGATCGAGACCAGCGTCATGTCATAGGAAATGGGGCTTCAAATTCAAGGGGCGGCGCATCAAAGACGGCCGGTTCACCCGGTCTTGAACGTCCTTCTCGGCCCTCCCATATCACTTTCGTGCAGGCCACAACCAGCATTTCCAGAGAACCGGGAGGTGTTGGAGGCTGCATATCAACAAGCCCGGCCCCATGGCGGGCGGGTTCACTTCAACAGTCGCTCAATGGAGGACTAAATGCGTACGTTTGATCTCACCCCGTTTTATCGTTCCACCGTCGGCTTCGATCGCTTTTTCAACCTGCTTGACCAGGCCACCGCCGACGGCAGCCCCGGCTATCCGCCCTACAACATCGAGCGCACCGGCGATAATGCCTACCGCATCAGCGTCGCGGTTTCCGGTTTCGCGCTGAACGAGCTTTCGATCGTCGCCAAGGAAAACACCCTGACGATCAAGGGCGAGAAAGTCGCCAACGAGAACGGCAAAGAGAAATCCGAAGTTCTGTACCGCGGCATCGCGGCGCGGGCCTTCGAGCGCGTATTCCAGCTCGCCGACTTCGTGGCGGTGAAGAACGCCTCGCTTGAGAACGGCCTGCTCCACGTCGATCTCGTCCGCGAGATCCCCGAGGCCAAGAAGCCGCGCAACATCCCGATCGCCACCACTGCGGCGCCCGCAATCGAGGGCTCGGCCGAGAAGGCCGCGGCCTAACGCGAAGCGCCGGTTCAGCAGATATTGGCTGAATGCGAAAACGCCCCGGGCAACCGGGGCGTTTTTTGTTTGGCCAATTGTCGTCCTCGCGAATGCGAGGCCCCATAACCGGAAGCGCTGATTTTGCGAAGAACGACACTCCAGTGTCGTCAAGAATATCCGCCGGTGGTTATGGGCCCCGGCTCAAGGCCTGGGCGACTGAGAAGAGCTATTCGAAATCCTGCACCTTCGGCATCGGCTGGGTCGGCTGGATCGCCGGAGCGGCCGGTTTTGCCTCGGCGGCAGGCGCGGCCGGCGGGGCGGCCTCGGACTTGGTCTGAACAGCGGCGGATTGCTGCATTGGGGCCGGGGCCGGCGTCAGCTTGTCGGCCAAGGGCTTCACGTCAGAGGGCTTCACGTCGGAGGGCTTCACGTCGGAGGGTTTCACCTCGAGACGGTCGGCAGACTTGGCCGGCGCCGCCTTCGGCAGCGGAACTTGCTGCGGCATGCGGCTGGCGATCTTGGGCACCGAAGCCGGCGGCCGCGGCGCGTTGTCGAGACGGGTCATGGGCTCGATCGGCCCGTATGAGGGCCGCGGTCCGCCGCCATAGTACCCCTCGCCATAGCCGCCGTAACCGCCGCCATAGCCAAAGTGCTCGGCCGGCACAAAGCGCACGATCCGTCCGTCACGCGCGTCGATCACCAGCCGCCCATCGTCGCCACGGCGGTCAATCGCCGAGACCGAGTAAAAAAGTCCGCGCAGCCGCGGCACGCCGAGGGGCGAGAACCCGTTCTCGCGAAGCACCGCATAGACTTCCCTGGGCGGCAGCAGCGGCGCGCCACTATAGGCCGGACCGTAGTCGGCCGGACCGGCCGGCGGCGGCCCGTAGGCCCGCGGACCATAGGTCGGAGCGGTGATGACCGGAGGTGGCGGCGGAACGTCGGCGTAGGGCCCCTCAAGATCGGATGCCGCCTGGTAGCGCGCGGGACCCGTCTGCTGGGGCGTACTTTGCGCATTCGCCGCCGTGCCTGCGAAAACGAGCGCAGCCGTGATAGCCCACCCTCTGAACGCCTTCATTTTTGGAGCTCCTGTGATGACCCTGCGGGGGGTCTCTGCCTTGCACCCCGAAGTCAATTTCATTCTTGGAATCGGGCAGCCCTTAGGCTCAATCGCGGCGGGCTTGCCGCAAAACCGCGGCAGGAGTGCATGGCTGGAGGTCGCTGATTCCGAAGCTCGCGTCAGGGGCGCCCCAATTGGCTGCGAACTTCGGAATCGGAGCTTTCGCCTTTTGCACGCCGCGGGCGACTTTCACCTGCTTGTGTGATAGACAAAAATTTGGCATGGTCAGAGTTAGGACAGGAACACTGTCTTAATTTTGGTCCGCGCTCCCGGCACAGGGTTTGCAGCGGCCAGCCTAAATTTAAGAAATTGCGGCTCGCGGAGGACGACCGGTGGCCCGGTTAGGTGCCACAACGCCCAAGCTGCGCCGCTGACGGTGAGGCTTTCCAGCCTTATTGATTGAGAGGACGCGAAGATGAGCCGGTCCGAATTCGAGCGCGAAAACATCGTGGCCCCTGGGCTGTCGGTCGCGACATCGAAACCGGCCGATTCCGCGCACATGATCGAAAAACACACGTTCCGCCCCGAAGCCGTTGGCCTGTACGATCCCGCACTGGAAAAGGATTCCTGCGGCGTCGGCTTTATCGCCAACATCAAGGGGCGTAAGTCGCATCAGATCGTCTCCGACGCGCTGCAGATCCTCTGCAACCTCGAGCACCGCGGCGCGGTCGGCGCCGACCCGCGCGCCGGCGACGGCGCCGGCATTCTCGTGCAGATCCCGCATGCCTTCTTCGCCCGCAAGGCCAAGGACCTCGGCTTCACGCTGCCTGAGCCCGGCGCCTATGCCGTCGGCGCCCTGTTCATGCCGAAGGAGAAGGCCTGGCGGAAGGTGATCCAGAGCATCATCGCCGACCAGATCAAGGACGAGGGGCTGAAGCTCTTGGGCTGGCGCGAAGTGCCGACCGACAACGCTTCGCTGGGCGAAACCGTCAAGCCGACCGAGCCTGCCAACATGCAGGTGTTCATCGGCCGCGGCGCGCATATCAAGGACGAGGTCGAGTTCGAGCGTCGGCTCTACATCCTGCGCAAGTCGATCTCGCAGGCGATCTACCAGCGCCGCGACCGCGGCATGGCCGGCTATTATCCGTGCTCGATGTCGTGCCGCACCGTGATCTACAAGGGCATGTTCCTCGCCGATCAGCTCGGCAAGTACTACCCGGACCTGCACGAGGCGGATTTCGAGAGCGCGCTGGCTTTGGTGCACCAGCGCTTCTCGACCAATACCTTCCCGACCTGGTCGCTGGCGCATCCCTACCGCATGATCGCCCATAACGGCGAGATCAACACGCTGCGCGGCAACACCAACTGGATGGCGGCGCGGCAGGCCTCCGTGCATTCGGAGCTCTATGGCAAGGACATCAGCCGGCTGTGGCCGATTTCCTATGAAGGCCAATCCGACACCGCCTGCTTCGACAACGCGCTCGAATTCCTGGTGCAGGGCGGCTACTCGCTGCCGCACGCGGTGATGATGATGATTCCGGAAGCGTGGGCCGGCAATCCCTTGATGGATGAGAAGCGCCGCGCCTTCTACGAGTATCACGCCGCGATGATGGAGCCCTGGGACGGCCCGGCCGCGATCGCGTTCACCGACGGCAAGCAGATCGGCGCGACGCTCGACCGCAACGGCCTGCGCCCGGCGCGCTATCTCGTCACCAAGGACGATCGCATCGTCATGGCTTCCGAGATGGGCGTGCTCAAG
>NZ_DASSRP010000161.1:0-27260 GCF_035701725.1 Bradyrhizobium sp. | reverse complement strand
GAATGGTGAATCCATTCGTAGCCCTCGTGATAAACGTCCTCCTGAGTGCCGAATGGCCGCTTGTCGAGCACCATCTTGGCGCGTTGATAGACCACCGCGCGGGTATCGCGCGAGAACGGCATGCCGTCCTTCTCGCTCTCGAAAAAGTATTGACGCATCTCGGGGCGGATTTCCTCGAGCAGGAAACGCAAGTGCGCCGAGATCGGATAGTTGCGCAGCACCGCGTGACTCTTCTGCGTCAGGTCGCGAACGCCGAGCAGCGTCAGCGCGCCGAAGATCACGAGCGGTACAAGGATCAGGTCGAACACCTTGTGATCGACGATACCGATGCCGAGAAGCAGCGCCGTCACCACAGCGCAGATCGTCAGAACGATGAAACGCGGTGAGAACGGCAGCATCAATGTTTCCATGGGGCCCTCGAACGGATTTGCCGACCGAACCACGATATCGGCGGCAACGGTCACGGATATGACAAGTACCAGCGCGACGAAATTCCCGGAAGGCTGGCGAATAATCCGCTAGTGGAGCGGATTTGACATTCGCTACCCTGTCGCCAGGAATTCGCAATGCGAATGTCAAATCCAAAGCTCCACTAGAAACCTATATCTGCTGGTGGTCCTTGGATTCTAACATTTGCGAAAAGTGCCAGCCATACCGGGACGCAAATGTTAGAATCGGACCACTAGATGATCAATCCGTCGCCCTACCGTCCCTGCGGGAGTCGCCGCCACTTTCGCACTGCAACGTGCGCCAGGTCGGCAACAGCACCGCAAGAACGGGATCAGGAGCCACCTCCGTCAGTGGTCGTGGGCCCGCAGCTCGCCCGGAATCCGCTGCTTCTGAAGGCCGTGATGAGCGAGCCACTCATCGGTGGTTTTGATCGAACGCTCGATATGTTCGGACGTCAGCGAAAAATCGTAAGGCGAGCCGACCAGCGGGCACAAAGGCGGAACCACGTAATATTCGATCTCGGGCGAAAGATTTTCCAGATCGTTCACGAGTTGTCGCGCGATCAGAAGCGTCAGGGCATGCAGCGCGTTGGCGACCGCGCCGACCGGCGGGATGTCGGTCGCGCAGGCATATCCGGTCGGCAGGATGATCAGGCGCCGTGCGCCCTTCTCGACCGCTACCTTGACCGGTGTATTGGCGGAGATCGCGCCGTCCGCGAGAAAGCGGTCCCTAAAGGGAACGGGCGCGAAGGCGCCGGGAATCGACGTGGAGGCGACAATGGCCTCGACCGCCGATCCATCGGAAAGCACCACGGTCTCGCCGGACACTATGTCGGTGGTGACGATGTGAAGCGGCAGCTGCGCATCCCTCAGATTGCGAAACGGCAGATGATCCTCAAGCAGCTTGCGGATGCCGTCGTGGGGAATCAGAAAATCGCGGCGCCATAAAAATCCAAGCAGCGTGCGCCATGTCACCGGGAAGACGTCATGGCGCGTCAGTCCGCGCCAGATGGTCTCGAGTTCGAGAACGCCCTTCAGCGTGGGAGCGCCGGCATAGTAGGCACCATTGATGGCGCCGACGCTCGAGCCGACCACCATGTCAGCAGTAACGCCGCTCGCGACCAGCGAATGCAGCATGCCGACCTGAATTGCGCCGAAGCTGCCGCCGCCGGCGAAGACGAATGCCGTCTTCGCCCTATCGTCCTGAACCGACGCGGACAAGGCCCTACCCCCGAACTTGACGCGTCGCCGAAGAGACGCGCGTCATTTTGGGAAACTATAGCAAAGCGCAATCGCCACATCATCAAGAGTAGTTGTTGCCGGCACGGTTGCCCGATAACACAGCGTGAACGCCGTGCCGGAAGGTCGTGACATTCGTGCGCTGATCGATATGGTTCGGCACGCGCACGCCAAAGCTGGGATTTGAGACATGAAGATACCGACCCTGCCCTTCACGGTTACCGATTGGAGCCAGGTTGCGGCCACCACCCATCCCGGCGAGACCGGGCAGGCGTTCTGGCGCACGCTCAATATCGGCGACGTGCGGGTGCGGATGGTCGAGTATACGGCCGGCTACCTCGCCGATCACTGGTGCGACCGCGGACACGTGCTTTATGTGCTGGAGGGCGAGCTTGTCACCGAACTTCGCGACGGCCGCAGCTTCACCTTGCGGCCTGGTATGAGCTATCAGGTCTCGGATTTTGGCGATGCGGCGCACCGGTCGTCGACGAAGACCGGCGTGAAACTTTTCATCGTCGACTGAAAGAGAGCTGCACCACGGCGGCTCGTCCCGAGCTGCGCATTGGCGCGCCCCCGGAATGACGAACGAGAACCTCAGCGCTCCACAAACGCCTTCTCGATCACAAAGTGACCGGGCTCGCTGTGGTTGCCTTCGGCGAAGCCGCGCTCGTCGAACATCTGGCGCAGCTCTTCCAGCATTGCAGGGCTGCCGCACATCATGATGCGGTCGCCTTCGATGTTCAGCGGCTCCTGGCCGATATCGTTGAAAATCTGCTTCGAGGTGATCAAGTCGGTGATGCGGCCGCGGTTACGGAAGGGCTCGCGGGTGACCGTCGGATAATACGTCAACTTTTCTTCGAGCAGCGGGCCGAACAATTCGTCTTCTTGCAAATTCTTCACCAGTTCCTCGCCGTAAGCGAGCTCCGAGACCTGGCGGCAGCCATGTACGAGCACGATCTGCTCGAACCGGTCGTAGACGTCGGGGTCCTTGATCAGGCTCGCAAACGGAGCCAGGCCCGTTCCGGTCGACAAGAGCAGCAACCGCTTGCCGGGCAGCAGGTTGTCGGTGATCAGCGTGCCCGTGGCCTTGCGGCCGACCAGGATGGTGTCGCCTTCCTTGATCTTCTGCAGACGCGAGGTGAGCGGGCCGTCCGCCACCTTGATCGAGAAGAATTCGAGTTCTTCCTCGTGATTGGCGCTCGCCATCGAATAGGCGCGCAGCAGCGGCCGGCCGTCGACCTCAAGACCGATCATCGCGAACTGGCCGTTCTGGAATCGGAAGCCGGTGTTGCGCGTGGCGCGGAAGCTGAACAACGTGTCCGTCCAGTGCCGGACAGAAAGAACCTTCTCTCGATGAAACGCGCTCATGGGCCTGCTTTTCCGATTCCGTCTTGCGAAAGGGCCACTGCGAAGCCAACCGCTCAAAGCCGCGGAAGCCTCTGTGGCGATTGAGGAATTTCCGGCTTTCAACTAACCCATTTTGGGCTGGTGTCAACATGCTGCAGCGCAAGATAACCGCCGCAAAATTGCAGAGCCGACCGCTTAACGGGCCATTTGCCAAAAACCTTCTCTGGGCGGCGTTTATGGCGCAATTAACTTGCTGAAAACCCGCGCCATTTGGGTGATTAATGCCGCCCTCGGCGCACAGAAAATCGTTAGAGATATTTGTCGAAACAGCCGGGAATGCCAGCTCACGCGAGATTGCATGCGAACTTTGCGGGAAATTCGCGCGGGAAAGCCCGCCTTGTATCCGGATCAGGCAGTGTACGCCGCCTTCGCCTGCGCCGAATTCGGACTGGAATTTGAGGATCTCGACGGCGGCTCGACGCTGGTCTTCCGTCTCGCCACACCGTCCAGAACCGTCTACTTCGGCGCCGGCCGCTGCTCCTGGTATCCGCAAAACAACGCGACCGCCGCGACCCTCGCCTCCGACAAACACTTTACCAACCGCATTCTCAGCGACGCCGGGATCCGAAATCTCGGCGGCGATTACTTCTTTCTCAGCGGACGGCATCGCGGCTTGCGACCCGCCGGACACGAACGCGAGGACGCCTTTGCCTATTTCCGCAAGCTGAAAGGCAGCGCTTTCGTCAAGCCGCTCGCGGGCTCGCGCGGCGATTTTGCGCAAGCGATCGATGCGGAAGCGACGCTCGGCCGATACCTGGACGAGGTCGCGGCCTATTACGATGCGGTGCTGATGCAGCCGATCGTATGCGGCGACGAATACCGGATCTTTCTGCTCGACGACGAGGTTGTCTATGCCGCGCGAAAATTTCGCGCCGCGCTCGGCGGCGACGGGACGCACAGCGTGCGCGAGCTGCTGATCAAGCATAACGCGATGCTGACAACGCGCGGCCTTTCCGCGATCGATCCGGACGCGATCGCGCCCGATGATCTCGGCCGGGTGCTGGCCAGGGCTGAGCGCTGGGAAATTCCCGGCCGCACCAATCTGAGTGCCGGCGGTCAGATGGCGTTCGCCTCTCCCGGATCGTCCGCACTGGCAATGGCGCAAGGGGCGCGCCGCGCGCTCGGCTTGCGCGCCGCCGCCGTCGACCTGTTTACGGATCTCGACGGCGATCCGGATGCCGCCGCCATCATCGAGGTAAATGCCAATCCCTCGATCCGCCTGCTCGAGGAGTTGCAGCGGCCGGACCTGATCCTGAAAATATGGCGCCATACGCTTTCCGCACTTGGGCTCTTGGACGTTTGATCCGATGTTTGATCTGTCGAAATATGGCGATGGCATTTGCCTGGCGCGAATGGCCGAGCTGCTGGAGGCGCTTGCGATCGATCGAGCGCGCTTGCAGGAACGTTCGATCGCGATCACGGGATCGAACGGCAAGGGCTCGACGGCGGCGTTTTGCGCCTCGATCGGGCGCGCTTTCGGCTTGCGGACGGGCCTTTTCACCTCGCCGCATCTGTTTCGCATCAACGAACGTTTCCAGATCGATGGGGCGCCGATCGAAGACATCAGGCTGAGGGAATTGGAACGCACGGTCATGGCCGTGATCGACAACATTTCGCGGCGGCGCGGCGAGCGCTTCGGCGCGTTCGAGGCCTTGTTTGCGTTGGCGTGCCTGTTTTTTCAGGAGAACGACTGCGAGCTGTTGGTGTTCGAGGCCGGCATCGGTGGCCGCTACGATCCCGTGCGCTTGCTGGGCAGCCGCGTCGCGGCCGTGACCTCGATCGACTACGAGCATGTCGAGCTGCTCGGCAATTCGTTGGAACTGATCGTGTCAGACAAGAGCGACGCCTGCGCGTCCGGGGGCTCGATCGTCTATGGCGAGAATTGCCGCGCCTTGCGCCCGCATATCGGCGAATACAACCGCAACCGGAATGTCGAGAGCCTGTTCGTCCGCGACGAGGTCTCGATCAACGACCAAGCCGTCGAAGCAGGCAGCCAGCGCTTCGATTTCGTTTTTCGCACCTTCGATTTCCGTGCGCTTGGCGTCGCGCTGCCCGGCGGCTTTCAGCTCAACAATGCCGCGATCGCGGCAACCCTGTTCATTAACTGGATCGAGCGCACGCGGCCACGCAGTCCGACCGCTGACCTAGAAGCGGCCGTACGAAACGGCTTGCGCCAGGCGCGCTGGCCCGGACGGCTTGAAGCGATCGCGCAAGATCCCCTGACCGTCATCGATGTCGGCCACACGCCTGATGGAATCAAACAATCGCTCGCCGGGCTGCACGCCACCTACGGCCCGAACGACTGGCTCCTCGTCGCCGGCGTTTCCCTTGACAAGAAGGCGGCCTTGATTGCGAGCGCGCTGGCGCCGCATTTTCGCACCATCATCTGCACGGCGGCGCATCATAAAGGCGGCGACGCGACCGCGCTCGCGTCCGCCATGCGCCTTGCCAATCCGGCCGCTCAGATCGAGATTGCCGCGACGATCGAGCAGGCGTTCGCGTCAAGCCGGACGCTGGCCGCCGCCTTGAACGAGCGAATCTACGTCGCTGGTGGACTGTTCACGGCAATCGAATATGCCGCCGTCGCGCGCGGTCTCGACGCCAGCAGCCTCGCGTTTTTCTAGGCGCCATTGCGGCGCCAGCCGGTCTTAACCCTTCATTAACCATAAACCACCGAAGGTGATCGCAGCCCGGGAGGCCCACATGGCCGACACATCATCCGTTTCGTCTTCGACCACCACCTTTCTCAACAGGCCGGCCGGCAACCTGAACCAGGCCAAGGCGGCGGCGGGATCGACCTTCGCCAATATTCTCAATCAGACCGAGGTTGCGATCGGACTGAGACCAAAGACCGGCTTCTCCTCCGGCGCAACATATGAGGCGACCACCATCGCAGGCCAGACCAAGGCGACCTACAACAGCATCGTCGACGCAACCAAGGCCGCGCTGCACATCAAGTAAAATTTGGGCGGGTCCGGCGGCGGCGCCCGCGAGCGGAACGAACTCGCGGGCGACACAGGAACCGACGGCTAATTGCTCACGCCTTCGGAATCGTCGAGCGCCTTGAAGGCATCTTCGAGCTGCGGCGAGATCGCCACGTTCATCCGCTCACCGGTCGGCATGCGGGACACGAACCACTTGTTATAGAGCGGAACGAGGTCGTGGTTGGTGCCGAGCTTGCGGAAAGTGCGCTCCACCACCGCTGCCAGTTGCGGCTCGCCTTTGCGGAACATGATGCCATAGGGATCGTAGGACAGGTAGTCGCCGCTGACCTTGAACTTGTCCTGTGACTTGTGGCGCGCGATCAGTCCGTAGAGCAGGATGTCGTCGGTCGCAAACGCATCGACCTTGCCGTCCACCAGCATCTGATAGGACTGCTCGTGATCGCCCGCGGTCACGACTTTCAGGCCGAGGCCGAACTTCTTGTCCAGCGCATACATCGCCTGCTCGTTGGTGGTACCCTTGGTGACCACGACGGTCTTGCCCTGCAGGTCCTTCGGGGCCGAAATCGTCGAAGCCTTCGGCACCATCAGCTTGGTGCCGGCGACGAACATCAGCGGCGAGAACGCCACCTGTTTCGCGCGCTCGGCGTTGGCCGTGGTCGAACCGCACTCCAGATCGATCTTGCCCTGCACCACCGCGGGAATGCGGTCCTCGGACGTGACCCTCACATATTCGATCTTGAGGGCCGGGTCGTCGACCTCGACGCCGATCTCCTCCACGACGGCCTCGCACAGTTCGAGGCTATAGCCGATCGGCCGGTTGGCCTGATCGAGGAAGGAGAACGGCGGCGAGCTCTCGCGGTAACCGAGATGCACGACATGCCGGCTCTTGATGGCCGCCAGCGTCGGGCTGAGGCCTTCGCCGGCAGATTGAGCGCCGGCAGCGGTCGTCAACAGGCATCCTGCGAGCCACAGCCCGCGGGACGCGATCGATAGCCTCAGAGCGTGGCGCATGACGCCCTCCGTCAGTGCGCCGGCACAGGTTCGCCAGGAACGGCATCGGAGGGCACGACGTCTTCGGGACCGAGTTCATGCTCGGCCTTCAGTTCGCCCTCCCACTTAGCCACCACCGACGTCGCCAGCGTGTTGCCGATCACGTTGGTAGCGCTGCGGCCCATGTCGAGGAAGGTGTCGATGCCCATGATCATCAGCAGCCCCGCTTCGGGAATGCCGAACTGGCTGAGCGTGGAGGCGATCACCACGAGCGAAGCGCGCGGCACGCCGGCAACGCCCTTCGAGGTGATCATCAGCGTCGCCAGCATCGCGAGTTGCGTGCCGAGCGACATCGGGATCTGGTAGGTCTGCGCGATGAAGATACTGGCAAAAGTGCAGTACATCATCGTGCCGTCGAGGTTGAACGAATAACCGAGCGGCAGCACGAAGCTCGAGATCCGCGACGAGGCGCCGAAACGATTGAGACCTTCCAGCGTCTTCGGATAGGCCGCTTCCGAGCTTGCGGTCGAGAACGCGATCATCAGCGGTTCGCGGATCAGTCGCAGCAGGTGACTGTATCTCGGCCCGATCACCACGAAGCCGACAACGACCAGGATGGCCCACAGGATCAGGAGCGAGAGGTAGAAGCCGCCCATGAACACGACGAGCTTCCACAGCACCCCGAGGCCGTTCCTCGACACCGTCGCCATGATAGCCGCCCAAACCGCAAGCGGCGCGAACAACATGACGTAGCTCGTCACTTTCAGCATGATGTGGGCAAGATCGTCGATCACCGACAGGATCTGCTTGGAACGCTCCGGCATCGCGCCGAGCGCGACCGAGAAGAAGACGGCGAACACCACGATCTGAAGGATTTCGTTCTGCGCCATCGCATCCGCGATCGAGGTCGGGATCAGGTGGGTCAGGAATTTCTCGATCGAGAACGCCGACACCGGCAATCCGGTCGATTGCGTCTTGTCCGGCAGCGTGCCCGGGAAGTTGGCGCCAGGCTGCAACAGGTTGACCATCACGAGGCCGAGCAGCAAGGATACGAACGAGGCGCTGACGAACCAGCCCATGGTCTTGGCAAAGATACGTCCAAGCTTGGCGCCGGTACCCATATGGGCAATTCCGCCGACAAGGGTTGCGAACACGAGCGGGGCGATGATCATCTTGATCAGGCGCAGGAACAGCATGGCAATCAGGTTGACGCTGTAGGCGATATCGGCGCGGCTATCGGGCATGTAGTTGAAGACCAGCGTGCCCATCACGATGCCGAGCACCATCGCGATGAGAATATACTGCGTAAACCTGTTGGACATGTCTTACCCCCGTAAGTTCCAGCTACCTTGGAGTGTGGCAGATTTCATAGCCGACGCAACACCATCAAAGGCTGCGAAGTTACCGTTGTGGAACGCACGGCCGCAGGCTAGCTTCTTATGCAACGCACAATGCGCATTTCTTGCGCGCTTGTTGCACAACGAGTGGTCTGATCCGGCCAACCCAGGGGAGGAAATCATGAACGGCGGCGTCAATCGTCAGATCCTTCTCGTGGAGAAGCCCGCCGGCAAACTCGGACCCGAGCACTTCAAGATGCAGGAAGGAAGCATCCCGCAACCGCGCGATGGCGAAGCCTTGCTGCGGGTACGATATATCTCGCTCGACGCCGCCAACCGGGCATGGATGCACGGCGCCACCTATCGCGCGGCCGTCGAAGCCAACACCGTGATGGCAGGAGGTGGCATCGCGGAGGTCGTCGCGTCGAACTCGCCGGCACTGGCTGAGGGCGACCTGGTATTTGGCGACACCGGCTGGCAGGACTACGCGGCAGTGCCGGCAAAGCATCTGACGAAGATGCCGAAGATCGAGCCGATGACTTACCTGCTCAGCGTCTATGGCGTCGCCGGCCTCACTGCCTATTTCGGTCTGCTCGACGTCGGCAAGCCCAAGGCCGGCGAGACCGTGGTGGTCTCGGCCGCAGCCGGCTCGGTCGGTTCGATCGTCGGCCAGATCGCCAGGATCAAGGGCTGCCGCGTCGTCGGCATTGCCGGCGGCACGGACAAGTGCCATTGGCTGACCTCGGAACTCGGCTTCGATGCCGCAGTCGATTACAAGGACGGCGCGGTGTTCAAGGCGCTGAAGGCCGCCGCACCCAATGGCATCGACATCTACTTTGACAATGTCGGCGGCGATATTCTTGAGGCCTGCCTGTCGCAGATGAACAACCACGGCCGCATCGCCTGCTGCGGCGCGATCTCCCAATATGACGGTGCGCCACAGGCCACCGGGCCGCGCGGCGTGCCCGGCCTGATCGTGGTCAAGCGCCTCACCATGCAGGGCTTCATCGTCATGGATTACATGGAACGCCGCAACGAGGCGCTGCGCGATCTGCAATCGTGGGTCGCGTCCGGCGCGCTCAAGGTCCAGGAAGACATCATCAACGGGCTCGAGAATACGCCGCGCGCCCTGATCGGCTTGCTCGCCGGCGAAAATCGCGGCAAGCGGATGGTCAGGCTATAGGATATTTTTAGCTGGCGCGCTCGTTCGTCGCGAACTATTCTTGGTCAATTAGGCAGTATACTGTCGATCAGGGGAGGGAAGCGTGCGCATCGCCGTCATCGGCGGAGGCCCCGGCGGCCTCTATTTCAGCTATCTCTGGAAGAAGCGCCATCCGGACGCGCATATCGACCTGTTCGAACAGAATCCGGCCGACGCGACCTGGGGCTTCGGCGTGGTGTTTTCCGACCAGGCGATGGAATTCCTGACGGCCGATGATCCCGAAACAGTCGAGGCGATCGCGCCGAGGATGGAGAGCTGGAAGAACATCACGCTCAACCTGCGCGGCGAAAGCGTCGAGATCGATGGCGTCGGATTTTCCTCGATCGGCCGGCTCGACCTCTTGAAGATCCTGCAAGCCCGGGCGGCCTCGGTCGGCGCGTCCTTGCATTTCGATACCCAGGCCTCGCTCGACCAGGTGAACGGTTACGATCTGATCGTGGCGGCAGACGGTCTCAACTCGCTGGTGCGCCGCGCCTTCGAAGGCGATTTCGGTACGTCGCTGTCCTATTCGAGCAACAAGTTTGCCTGGTATGGCACGACCAAGCGCTTCGAGACGCTATCGCAGACCTTCGTTGCGACCGAGCGCGGCAGCTTCAACGCGCACCACTACCGCTACGCGCCCAACATGAGCACGTTCCTGGTCGAGTGCGACCGCGCGACCTGGGAGCATTATGGCTTTGCCTATAAGGACCCCGATCAATCCAAGGCGATTTGCGAAGAGGTGTTTGCCGAGGCGCTCGGCGGCGGCATGCTGATCTCCAACAAGTCGGTATGGCGCAATTTCCCATGGGTCTGGAACGAGCGCTGGTTCTTCAAGAACATGGTGCTGCTCGGCGACGCGCTGCATTCGGCGCATTTCTCGATCGGTTCGGGAACACGGCTTGCCATCGAAGACGCGATTGCCCTGGCAAAGGCGCTGGAATCAGAGGCGCATGTCGCAACCGCGCTTGCGCGCTACGAGGCTGATCGCAAACCGATCGTGAAGAAGCTCGTGACCGCCGCGCGCACCAGCGCCGACTGGTATGCCAACTTCGCCGATCATATGAAGCTCGATATGATGGATTTTGCATACAGCTACATCACCCGCTCGGGGCGCATCGACGACGCGCGCCTGCGCGCAATGTCCCCCGCCTTCATGGCGCGATATGAGGCATCGCGGCCAGGCCTCGCCCAGGGAGGTGCGGCATGATGACCGATCAAGTCCCGCAGGACAGCGATGGCGCGCGCGAGATCGGATTTTCGGTTCCCGAGGTCTACAATGCGAGCCGGGTTCTCTTCGACAATCTCACGCACAACGGCGCGCGCCTCGCACTGACCGGCCCGTTTGGCGATGTGAGCTATGCCGAACTCTGCGCGCAGGCCTCGCGCTGGGGCCACGGGCTGACCTCACTCGGGCTCAAGCGCGGCGACCGCGTGTTGATGTTCCTGGACGACACGCCGGCCTATCCGGCGGCGTTCTTCGGCGCAGTGCGGGCCGGCTTCGTGCCGCTGTTGATCAACACGCTGACGCCGCCGGACCTGCTGCAGTTCTACCTGTCGGATTCCGGCGCGCGGATCGCCGTCGCCGAGGCCGAATTTTGCTCGCGTTTCGATGCGGTCGCCTGCAAGGATACGGCGCTGCAGACGCTGATCGTGGTGAACGGCGAAGCCGGCAGCCATGCCGTTCCGAATAGCCTGCTTGCTGGAAACTGGCTGACCGGCTTTCCCGCCGATCTCGCCGAGGCCAATACGCATCGCAACGACATGGCGTTCTGGATGTATTCCTCGGGCTCGACCGGCCGGCCCAAGGGCATCGTCCATCTGCAGCACGACATGACCTACAGCGATCAGGCCTATGCACGGAATTTCCTCAAACTCACCGCCGACGACATCTGCTTCTCCGTGCCGAAGATGTTTTTCGCCTATGGCTTCGGCAACTCGGTGACTTTTCCGTTTTCAGTGGGCGCAGCGACGCTGCTGCTGCGGGCCAGCCCAAGCCGTCCGCGATCTTCGAAGCGATCGCGCGTTACCGTCCAACCGTCTTTTTCGGGCTGCCGACGCTCTATACGTCGCTGACCAAGGCCGACGGCGCCGGCAAGACCGATTTCTCCTCACTGCGTCTGTCGGTATCGGCCGCCGAAGTCCTTTCGTCCGAAGTCTTCAACGGCTGGAAGAGTCTCACCGGGCTTGAAATCATGGAGGGCCTCGGTTCGACCGAGGTGCTGCACATTTATCTCTCGAACCGGCCAGAGAAGAAAAAGCTCGGCGCCGCCGGACTCCGGGTACCCGGCTACGAAATCGCGCTCAGAGACAGCGACGGCAACGAGGTCGGCGACGAAGCGGAAGGCATTTTGTGGGTGCGCGGCGATTCCAACACGCCGCTGTACTGGAACCGGCCCGACAAGTCCGCCGAGACCATCCGCGAAGGCGGCTGGATCTATACCGGCGACCGCTTCGTGCGCGACGCCGACGGCTTCTACTTCTTCCGTGGCCGTGCTGACGATCTGATCAAGATTTCCGGACAATGGGTCTATCCGCTCGAGGTCGAACTGTGTCTGGCCGAACATCCGGACGTGCGCGAATGCGCGGTGTTTGCCGCCGAGTTGCCGGACCGCCGCATGACGCTCAAGGCCGTCGTCGTCATGAACAAGGTCGCGGCCAACGATGACGAAACGGCAAAGATCCTGCAGGATTTCGTCAAGGCAAAGCTGTTGCCTTACAAATATCCGCGCGAGATCAAGTTCGCGGGCGAACTACCCAAGACCGGGACCGGCAAGATCGATCGTCAGGCCGTGATGCGGATGTAGCGCAGCGGCTGGCGAGAGGAACCTCTCGGTGGCAATGACCGTTGTAACGTTCGCATGCATCAAAAATCCGTGTTGATCTCCGGCGCCGGGATCGCCGGGCCGACCCTTGCCTATTGGCTTAAGGCGGCGGGATTCTCGCCGACCCTTGTCGAAAGCGCGCCCGCACTGCGCAGCGGCGGCTATGTCATCGATTTTTGGGGCCTGGGTTACGACATTGCCGAACGGATGGGGCTGCTGGATCAAATCAACGATGTTGGCTACAGGGTCCGCGAGATGCGGATCGTTGGTGATGGAAGTCGGCGCCTGGCCGGATTCGGAACAGATACTTTTACCGAACTGACCGGCGGGCGCTTTGTGACCTTGGCGCGAAGCGACCTTTCAAGACTGTTGTTTGCGACCGTCAAGGACAGGACGGAAACGATCTTCGGCGACGAGATCGTCGACCTTCGCCAGCAGGCCGATTGTGTCGAGGTCCGGTTCAGACGGGCCGGGCTGCGCAGGTTCGACTTGCTGGTCGGCGCCGACGGCCTGCACTCCGCCGTCCGGCGGCTCGCCTTTGGTCCTCAGACGCAATTCGAAAAAGAACTCGGCTACGCGGTTGCGGCCTTCGAAGCCCGCGGCTATCGCCCGCGCGACGAAAACGTCTACATCATGTACGGACAGCCGGGGCTGATGCTCGGACGATTCACCAAGCGCGAGGACAGAACGCTGTTTCTGTTCGTCTTTACGAGCGATCGCGACGCGCTGCCATCACGGCTTGAGCTTCAGAAGGCTTTCCTGCGCGAAAAATATCGCGACGCCGCCTGGGAAGTCCCGCGCATTCTCGACGAACTGGAGCGGGCGCCGGAACTATATCTCGACCATGTCAGCCAGATCAGAATGGGGCACTGGTCGAAGGGCCGCGTCGCACTGGTTGGCGATGCGGCGTTCTGCGTTTCGCTGCTCGCCGGACAGGGCTCGGCACTAGCCATGATATCGGCCTTCGCCCTCGCGGGCGAACTTGCGCGCGCTGGCGGACGGCATGAGGAGGCCTTCGCGCGATACGAGGCGTTGCTGCGATCCTATGTCGAAGCCAAACAGCGCGGCGCGGAACGCTTTGCAGGAGCCTTCGCACCAAAGACCAGATGGGGCCTGCTCTTTCGCAACCAGGTCGCAAGGGCACTTGCTTTTCCCGGACTGGCCAAACTGCTGATCGGCCGCGACATCATCGATCGGTTGCAGCTGCCGGACTACGACTGGGCCGCCGCAGAAACGGCAGGCTAAGCCTTCAGCCCCGTGCCGCCATAGAGCCAGGCCAGATCGCCATACCATTCTTCCTGCGATTTCGCACTCATGATGGCGTTGCGCAGCCGCGCATGCTCGCCGGAAGGGTGATAGATGTGTTCGCCAATCGCGCGCGAGAGCATCTGGACCTTCGCGGTGCGCGGAAAGCGCAGCTCGCGGTACTTTTGCAGACCGCTTTCGTGGTCGCCCCGATGGCTGCCGAGCATATGCGACAGGCACACCGCGTCTTCCATCGCCTGACAAGCGCCTTGGGCGAGATATTGCAGCGTGGGGTGCGCGGCATCACCCAGGAGCACGACGCGCCCATCGACCCAGCGCTCGATCGGATCGCGGTCGCAGAGCACCCAGAGCTTCCAATCGATGCCGTGATGGATAATTTCTCGCGCGCGCTGATGGATATGCGCAAATCCTTTCATGACCTCTTCCTTCGACACCGCCTTGCCGGCGACCGGCTCCGGCGCGTCGTTGTGGCAGGTGATGGCGAGATTGAACACCTTCCAGCCCGACAGCGGATAATGCACGAGATGGCATTTCGGGCCGGCCCAGAGTGTCGCCGCGTTCCAGCGCAGATCTTCCGGCATCTGCTCGGTCGGGATCACGGAACGATATGTCGTGTGGCCTGACACGCGGGGCTTGCCGTCGCCCGCAACCTGCTTGCGGACATTCGACCACAGACCGTCGGCACCGATCAGGAGCGAGCCGGTAACACGATCGCCCGATGCGAGCCTGGCCGTGACCGACGTGCCGTCCTGGTCATAGCTCACGACCTCCGAGCTGACGCGTAATTCGATCAGTTCGCTGTCCCGGCAGGCCTTGAGGAACACGCCATGCAGATCACCGCGATGCACGACGGCATAGGGATTGCCGAAGCGCGTGCGAAAGGCGTCGCCGAGATCGACGTGGCAAATCTCCTCGGCCGTCATCGCATCCATCAGGCGCAGATGATCGACATAGACGGCCATGTTGCGTGCGGCCTCGCCGACGCCGAGATAGTCGAAGGCATGGAAGGCGTTTGGGCCGAGCTGGATACCGGCACCGATTTCGCCCAGCGCGGAGGCCTTCTCCAGCAGAATCGAACGGATGCCTTTTTGTGCGAGCCCGAGCGCCACCGCGAGGCCGCCAATCCCGCCGCCCGCGATCAAGACGGGCTTGGCGTTGTTGCCGGCCATCAGCTCCCTCTCCCCAAATGCTCGAGCGCATCCTCGGCGCGCAGCGGCACGCGCGAGGACTCGTTGTTGAGATCGACGAGCTGCTCGAGCAGCGTCAACAGGGTCTTGCGATCGGCTGGCTTTAACGGCTGCAAGATCCGCGACTGCACGCGATCGACCGCCGGCGTGATGTCGCGCAGCAGGTTGCTGCCCGCCTTGGTCAGGTACAAAAGCTTGACCCGCTTGTCCTCGGGCGCAGGTTTGCGTTCGATATAGCTCTTGGTTTCCAGGCGCTCGATCACGCTGCCGAGCGTCGAGCGGTCGAACGCGATGACAGCGGAAAGTCGCGTCGCGTCGATGCCGGGATGGGTGCGGATCGCGATCAGTGCCGCATATTGCACCGGCGTCAGATCGAAATCCCTGCACTCTTCGACGAAGATCGCGACCGCGATCTGCTGCATCCGGCGAAACAGATAACCGGGCGCGGTGTAGACCGCGTCCATCGTGCCATTGTCCCTGTTATTCGGCATCGGGCTGCCGCTCCGGTGCTGCGTCCGCAAATGCCTTGAGCTCTTTCGCGGCCGCCTCCGCCTTCAATAGCCGTGGAAACGCGGCGACATCGACGCCGAAGCGACGGGCATTGGCGAGCTGAGGGACCAGGCACAGATCGGCCATGGTCGGCGCGTTGCCAAAGCAGAACGGTCCGTCTTCGTGCGCGATCAGCTTCTCGCAGGCGACAAGACCTTCGCGATTGGCCCATGCCGCCCATTCCGTGACCTTCTCCTCGGAAAGTCCGAGTTCGCGCAGTCGCGCGAGCACTTTCAGGTTCTGGACCGGATGAATGTCGCAGGCGATGGCCTGCGCGAAGGCTCGCACATGCGCGCGGCGCAGCGGGTCCTTCGGCAATAGCGGCGGTTCGGGATGGATTTCATCGAGCCATTCGATGATGGCCAGCGATTGGGTGAGAATGGCGCCGTCCTCGCCCTGAATCGTCGGAACCAGGCCTTGCGGGTTGATGGCGAGATAACCGGGGGCCCGCTGCTCGCCCTTGCGCAGGTGATAGCTGAGCTGTTCCGCGCTTAACCCTTTCAGGTTCAACGCAATTCTAACGCGATAGGACGCGCTGCTGCGGAAATAACCGTGCAGTTTCATCGCTGGCCTCCCATTGTTCTTTTTGGTTCGGCTCCGTGCGGGCCGTGATTGACGGTAGCTAAATTGGCAGTATACTGTCAATCAACAAACAATACCGTGGAGGAACGAGCGATGGAAGCCGTAGCCAAGACGCCGGAACGCGAAGCGTTCTACAAGAAGATCGACGGCGAAAATCTTTCCGCACTGTGGAACGTGCTCGGTGACCTCGTCACGCCGGAGCCGAGAAGCGCTTGTCAGCCTCATCTGTGGAAGTTCGATGCGATCCGCGCCTACATGAACGAGGCCGGGAAGCTGATCACGGCCAAGGAAGCCGAACGTCGCGTGCTGGTTTTGGAAAATCCGGGATTGCGCGGCCAGTCGAAGATCACGACCTCGCTGTTCGCCGGCGTGCAGATGGTGGTGCCGGGCGACATTGCGCCGGCGCATCGTCACAGCCAATCGGCGTTGCGCTTCGTGCTCGAGGGTCAGGGCGCCTACACTGCCGTTGACGGCGAACGCACCGCGATGTCGCCGGGTGACTTCGTCATTACGCCAGCCTGGACCTGGCACGACCATTCCAACGAGACATCCGAGAACATGTTCTGGCTCGACGGCCTCGACATTCCGATGGTGCAGTTCTTTGACGCCTCTTTCGCCGAACAATCGAAGGAAGACCAGCAGAAGATCAGCCGCCCCGCGGGAGACAGCTTCGCGCGCTACGGCCACAACCTGTTGCCGGTCGACGAGAAGCGCAAATCCAAGACCTCGCCGATCTTCAACTATCCTTATTCTTATACGCGCGAGGCGCTTGAAAAAGCCAAACAGCGCGGCGAATGGGACGCCTGCCACGGGTTGAAGCTGAAATTCTCCAACCCCGAGACCGGCGATTTCGCGATGCCGACCATCGGCACCTTCATCCAGTTGCTGCCGAAGGGTTTCAAGACCGCGCGTTACCGCTCGACCGATGCCACCGTATTCGCGGCGATCGAGGGCAAGGGCCGCACGCGGGTGGGCGAGCAGACCTTTGAGTGGGGTCCGCGCGATCTGTTCGTGGTGCCGAGCTGGCAGTGGGTCACGCATGAAGCGGACACGGATTCGGTGCTGTTCTCGTTCTCCGATCGCCCGGTGCAGCAGAAGCTCGATCTGTTCCGCGAGGATCGCGGCAACGCTTAAAAGAAACGCCGCTGTTCTGTCCACCGTCATGGCCGGGCTTGAGCCGGCCATCCGCGTCTTTTGCCGCCGTGAAAGCAAGCAAGACGTGGATGCCCGCAACAAGCGCGGGCATGACGACCGTTGCCATCACTCACCGCCAGTGCAACAGCCGCCGCTCTAACCGGCTGATCAGCCATCCAACTGCCAGCCCAAACAGCGACAGGATGACGACGCCGGCCAGCAACTGATCGGTCTGCATCAGGTTGCCGGCCTGCAACACGAATGCACCGATGCCGTATTCGGCGCCGATCATTTCGGCGCTCACCACCAGCAGCAGCGCGACCGAGGCGGTGATCCGAAAGCCGGCCAGGATCGACGGCAAGGCGCCCGGCCAGATCACGCGGCGGACGATCGTCGCAAACGGCACGTTGAAGCTCTGCGCCATCCGGATCAGGTTACGCGGCACCGCGTCGACGCCGCTATAGACCGCGATAGCGGTGGAGAAGAACACGCCGAGCGCGATGGTTGCGATCTTCGGCTCTTCGCCGATGCCGAGCCACAGGATCAAGAGCGGCAACAGCGCGATCTTCGGGATCGGAAACAGCGCCGAGATGAAGGTGATGCCGACGCTGCGCGCTATCGTCGAAAGCCCGATCGAAAAGCCGACGACAATCCCGGCAGCGGTGCCCAAGAGCCGGCCGCTGCCGATGCGCAGGACCGAATAGGCCAAATGCTGCCAGAGCGTCCCCGACGAGGCGAGCTCAATCATCGCGCGGAGGATCGACAACGGCGGCGGCAGAAAGACCGGATTGACCAGCGACAGGCTGCCGGCCAGCTGCCAGAGCCCGATCACCAGCACGATCGCGGCGACACCGGCGTAGCGGGAGGTCTGCGGCACAAAGCCGGCGCCGCGAAAGGCAACGTTGCGTAACCCGTCACGATCGGTATGCGCGAGGCGAGGCCCGTCGGCGCCGCGATCAAGCATGCTGAACCTCGCGTTCGGCGTCGATCGCCTCGGTGCGGATCAGCGACCACAGCTCGCCTTGTATCTCCCGCAGCTTTTCCCGCGCGGCAGTCTCGCCGCGTTCGGCGCGCGTCATCGGGATGGCGACGATCCGGCGAATGCGCCCAGGGCGGCGCGACAGCACCATGACACGATCAGCCAGCCGCACGGCTTCCTCGAGATTGTGGGTGACATAGAGGGCGCCCATCGCGGCATCGGCAAGCAACCTGACAAAATCTTCCAACAACAATTCGCGGGTTTGCGAATCGAGCGCCGACAATGGCTCGTCCATCAGCAGGATCGCCGGCTTCACCGCCAGCGCCCGCGCGATGCCGACGCGCTGGCGCATGCCGCCGGAAAGCTGTTTCGGATAGGCCGTTCGAAATTCCGAGAGGCCGGTGCGCGACAGCACGTCTTCGACCACCCCGCGCCGCGTGGCAGGATCGGGCACCGCGTGCAGCATCGGAAATTCGACGTTCTCCGCCACCGTACACCATGGCAGCAGCGCAAAATCCTGGAAGACGAAAGTCAGCGGGTTGAGACTTTCCGGAGGCGCCGTGCCACGCAGTTTTGCGGCACCCGAAGATGGCTGCAACAATCCGCCCAGGATCGAGAGCAACGTGCTCTTGCCGCAGCCGGACGGACCGACGATGGCCACCACCTCGCCGGCGCCAACCGTGAACGATACGTCGTCCAGCACGTCGAGCGCGCCGAAGCGATGCGAGATATGGTCGGCGATCAGGTCCATATGATGTCTTGGTTTACTATGTCATTCCGGGATGGTCCAAAGGACCAGACCCGGAATCTCGAGATTCTCCGGTGTGCAAGAGCACACCATAGTTCGATGCTTCGCATCGCCCCGGAATGACGGCTTGAACAGCACCAGGAATCAATACGGCTTCACGAAATCCCTGGAAATGATGGCATCCGCGGTCACGCCCTTGTCGACAAAACCCTGGGCCTGCATCCACTCGATCTGGTTGGCGACGTTCTTGACGTCCAGCCTGCCGTCCGGATCGATATAGGCGCAATTGCCGACCACCTGTTCCAGCGGGAGGCTGGTATATTTGGCGATGATCTCGAGCAGCGGCCGGGTCTTGTCGTTGAGCGGCGCCTCGCCGTCCTTCACGGCGGTCAGGATCACATCGTGATATTCGCGCTCCGCGCGTTCGATCGCCCCGAGCAGTTTGCTGACGAGATCCTTCTTTGCCAGGGTCTTTGGCGCGGCAAATACCGCACCGACCTGCCATGGCGTCTCATCGCCGACCCAGCCGAGCAGCTTGATGCCGCCCTCGTCCATGAGCTTTCGCGCCGCCGATACCGGCAACAGCGCCGCATCGACCGTCTCGCCCTTCAGCGCAGCGCCGACATTGGACAGCGACTGCATCGGCACCAGCTTCATCTCGGAGAGTTTGAAGCCGTATTTGTCGGCGAGCAGCCCGAGCGAATAATGAAAACTCGAGCCGACCTGCGTCATCGCGATCCGTTTTCCCGCGAGATCCTTCGGCGTCTTGAGCCCGCTGGCATAGGCCTTCTCGGTCGCGAAATATCCGATCAGCGGATAGCCGGCTTTTTCATGGCTCATGCCCGCGATCACCTTCAGCGTGCCCTTGCCGGCGAGATTATAAAGACCGGCGGTCAGCGACGTGACGCCGAAATCGATGTCGCCTGACGTGACGGCGACCGCGACCGGCTGCGCCGCATCGAAGAATTTCAGCTCGACCTCAAGTCCCGCATCGCGAAAATAGCCCTTGTCCTGCGCGATGAAGACCGGTGCCGACGATGACAGCCGCAAGACGCCGATCTTGATTTTGGTTTCCTGGGCACTCGCGCCTGCCACGGTTGCCAACACCAGCAGCAAAGAGAGCGAAATGTGTTTGAACGCCTCGATCCAGCTTTTGGGCCGGCAAGCGGACGTTTTGAAGAATGTGAGAGGCAAGTCGGAATTCCGGTGGATCGGGTGATTATAATGCCCTGCGCTGGATTTTTTTGCTATCGAAGATCGGCAGCATCGCGACATAGTGCGGATACCAAAATCGAAGGCTGGGCATGGGCATCACCGGAACGAAGCGCATCATTCTTACTCTGGCCGGTCTTCTGTCAGCGATCGTGCTTGCCGCGTCTCCCGCCATTGCCGTGGAACAATGCCGGTTCATTCAGGCCAAGGCAGAACGCGAGGCCTGTTATGCGCGGCAGGAAGCGGATCTCGCCGCCAAGCGCGCCAAGCCGGAGCCGAAGCGCGACAGCACCATGGAAGCACTCCAGCAGATGAAGCAGGAAGACGCGGAACTGAACCGTCAGCTTCACGGCATCTGCCGCGGCTGCTGAACCAGCGTTCTTTGAAACCTCGTACTACCCCGCGATCAAATCCGCCCACGTCGCGAACGCGTCGAGGATTTCCGTCATCACCTCGCGGTCGCTGCGCCCGGAGCGCGCCAGCACATGGAAGGAATGATCGGCGCCGTCGACCAGATGCAACGTTGCGCGATTGCCGAGACGCTGCGTCACCGGTTCGATCAGCTTCACCTCGGCGAGCGCATCGCGCGTGCCCTGCAGAAACAGCATCGGACATTCGATCTTCACAAGATGCTCGGCGCGATCAGCCGATGGTTTGCCCGCGGGATGCAGTGGGAAGCCGACGAATGCAAGCCCGCGCACGCCCGGCAAAGGCGCAGCCGCTTGCGCCTGCGAGCTCATGCGGCCGCCGAACGATTTTCCGCCCGCAATCAAGCCGAGGCGAGGAAACAGCTCCGCCGCTTTTGCCACCGCGGCGCGCACGGCTGCTTGCGCGATCGGCGGCGGGTCCGGCCGCTTGCCGGCTTTTTCCATATAAGGGAATTGATATCTCAGACTGGCGATGCCGCGCTCGCTCAAGCCATTCGCGAACGCTTCCATGAAGGAATGGGTCATGCCGGCGCCGGCGCCATGGGCAAACACGTAGCAGACGCGCGGTGCGTCGGGAGCAAGCAGTAGCGCCGAGACCGCTCCGGACTTTCCGGTCTCGATCGTCAATTGCTGCGGGCTGTTTGCTTTCATCGTACTTTGGTGGCTGCGATCGGCGCCGGTTGCGCGCCAAAGCTTTCCCATAACCCAGGTTTTCCTATAGCCCACCGCTCGCGCAAAGTGGACAGCGCTCACTATGCCAGAGTTCCACAGGTGGACTGTCAGTCGCTATCTTCCGGCGCCGATGCGGCATTCCCGAACCAATGTCGTAACGCCGGCTGGTGCATGACGGGATGAAAAGCGGTGATGGCGGAAAATCGCATCACGCCGGCTTTGCAATAGGGTTCATCCGCAAGCATGGCATCAAGCGCCGCACGCGAGGCGGCGCGCGCGACCAGCACGCCACCTTTGGCAGGAATGGTGGGCCCGGAGAGCAGGAAGTCACCCTGATCGTAGCCGGACTGCAGAAATGCGCGATGCGCAGCGATCAGTTCGGGCGCGCGCTGCTCGAATGGCACGATATGTTCGCCCTCGAGCAGGAAATGCGTCAGATCTGATCCGGAGGCGGATGCGCCCTCCAGCGCCGCCATGGCGCCGACCGCCGCGCCGGAGAACCACGGCTTGAGCCCTGGTTGATGCTGCACCGGGTCGTATTGCAGCACGCGCTTGAAGCGCATCTTGCCGGCTTTCACGAACGGTTCTTCCTTGAGCAGGCCGTCCAGCACATCGCGCGATGCGGCCCGTGCGGCCAGAAATCCGCCATGCGGCGGGATCTGCAGCCCCGAGAACAAAAAGTACCCTTGATCGTACCCGCTTTGCAGAAAGGTGTGATGACGCGGCTCGAGGTGCGCGAAGCTGGCAAACGGCGCGAGGTGCTCCCCCTCGACAATGAAGTGCTGCACGACGATCTCTCCCTCATTGCCGGCCGCCCGGGCGCACCGCGGCCGGGCTTACACAACTATGTTACCGACCGGTTCGTAACAACGTGACAATTACGAACCGATCGGTTACATGTCAAGCGGGACTGCCGGACATTGGATGCGGGATGGCGACAGCGGCAAAGCGCGGGCGCAAGGCGGAGCAAGCGGCGGAAAGGCCGGCGCGCGAACGCGTGTTCGCGGTCGCGGCCGACCTGTTCTATCGCAAGGGCATTCGCGCGGTCGGCGTCGAGGAAATCGTCAACGAGGCGGGCGTGGCCAAGATCAGCCTGTACCGCAGTTTCAAATCGAAGGACGATCTGATTGTCGCCTATCTCGAGCAGCGCAATGCCGAGTTCTGGCGGCAGTGGGACGAGCGCTTCGCGCGGGTCGCGGAGGATCCGCGGGCGCTGCTGGAGGCGATCATGGATTATCTGGCGCGCCGCACCACGCAGGCCGGCTATCGCGGCTGTCCGTTCATCAATTATGCGGTCGAGTTTCCCGACCCCTCGCATCCGGGGCATCGCGTGGTCGAAGCCAACAAGCGCGAGTGGCGGCGTCGCTTCACGGCGATCACTGAGGCGCTCGGCGCGCCAAAGCCGAAACTGCTCGCGGACAGCCTCTTGCTTGTTGTCGAAGGCAGTTACGCCATCAGCCAGACGCTCGGCGGGCCGAAGGGACCGGGCGGAGCGATCGTGGCCGCGGCACGGGCGATGGTCGACGGGCAGATGCGAAATTGAGGCTGGGTGCCGGCGAACTCCGGCACGTCCGATAAAGGATGGCGATCCCGGGAAGACTCGAACTTCCGACCTACGGTTTAGGAAACCGTCGCTCTATCCGGCTGAGCTACGGGACCGGAGCGCACCGCTGGTGAGCAGCGAAGCTCGCAGGTTCAATATCAGAGCCGGTGATGAACCGCCAGAGCCGCTTCCCGTGGCTGACTTCGCAGCCGCGGACGACGACTGCGTGACGGTGTCGGGCCGGCGCCAGCGCCTTGACGCGAGGCGCGCCAACCACCGGCAAAATCTCGGTGGAACCGAACAAGGGCCGAAAATTCCAGCCTCTGACGATGCCGATCTTGAATCCTAACGGCGAATTAACGCCGGATTGATAGAGACGGGACGGATTTTTCGATTCAAAGAGGCGAGCGGATGCGTCATCTCACGGTCTATCAGCGTCTCGCGATGATCATTGCGGTGCTCGCGATCGCGTTCTTCGCGGTCTCGGTCGTGCAGATCCTGGTGCTGCGCGAATCCGTCCTCGACGAGCGGCGCACCACCGTCCGCGGTCTCGTGGAAGCAGCGCAGAAGATTCTGGCCCATTACGAAGACGAAGCCAAGGCCGGCAGGATCTCGCCCGACCAGGCCCGTCAAATCGCCTTTGCCTCGATCGGCGCGATGCGCTGGGGCGAAAATTCGGACTATATCGGCGTCTACGGGGCGGGAAACGCCGACGCCGGCGTCACCTATGTGCACGGCAATCCAAAATACGTGAATGTGAATCGCTGGGAGTACAAGGACAGCCACGGCCGGCCGATCATACAGGACATCGTGCAAACGGCGCGTTCGGGCGGCGGCTTTGATGAATATCTGGCGCCCCGCTCTTCGGGCGGCCCGGAACTGCGCAAGCTTTCCTATGTCGGTTCGTTCGGATCAGGAGACCGGCAGCTGGCGCTCCAGGCCGGCGTCTATGTCGACGATATCGAGGCGGAGGTCTTTCACCGCGCATTATGGGCCGGCATCGGCGGGCTGACCGGACTGGCCGTGGCCGTCCTGGTGGCGTTCTGGCTCGGACGCGGCCTGGTCGCTCCGCTGGCGCAAGCCTGCAGCGCCATGGACCAACTGACCAAAGGCAACCACAGCTTCGAGATCCCGTTCACCGACCGCAAGAACGAGATCGGCCAGATCGCCCGAAGCCTGAGTATCTTCAAGGACCACCTGACCGAGACAACGAAGCTTCGTGCCGAACAGGAGGAAGCCAAGGCGCGTGCCACGCGGGATCGTCACGCGGTGCTCGCGCAGATCGCCGACGAATTCGAGCGCGATGTCGGCGGCATCGTCAGCGGAACGGCCCATGCTGCCGGCGATCTGAAGAACTCGGCGTCATCGATGACCGCCATCGCCGACGGCGTCACCGATCAGGGAACCAGGGTCGCATCCGCCGCGGAGCAGACCGCCGCAAACGTGCAAACGGTCGCGGCAGCGGCCGAAGAGCTGTCATCTTCCATCAGCGAGATTGCCCGCCAGGTGACGCAGTCCGCCTCGATTTCGCAGAATGCCGTGGGCCAGGCGACGCGAACCGAAGCCATGGTCACGAAACTGGTGGACGCCACGCAAAAGATCGGCGAGGTCATCGCGCTGATCCAGACGATCGCCGGACAAACCAATTTGCTGGCGCTCAACGCGACAATCGAATCGGCGCGCGCCGGAGAGGCCGGCAAGGGCTTTGCCGTCGTGGCCAACGAGGTCAAGGCGCTGTCGGCGCAAACGGCCAAGGCGACCGAGGAGATCACGAGCCAGATCGGCGCCATCCGCGACGCCACCGGTTCGACCGCCAATGCCATCCGCGAGATCGGCGAGACCATTGGCCAGATGAACGAGATCACCAACGCGATTGCCGCAGCCGTCGAGGAACAGGGCGCGGCAACCCAGGAGATCGCCCGAAGCGTGCAGCAGGCCTCGCAGGGAACGCAGGACGTGCTGCAGAACATCTTCGGCGTGCGCGCGGCATCGGATCAGGTCGGTGCCGCCTCGGCGCTGGTCCGCAATGCCGCCGGCCAGCTCAGCGCGCAGTCCGAAGAACTCAAGAGCGCCACCGGAAAGTTTCTGTCCAACATCCGCGCGGCCTGACGCGAGGCTCTGTCAATCGCGACCATCTACTGGCGTTCCAGGCCAGCCTTCTCGATGATCGGAATCAGCCGCTCCCGCTCCGCGGCGAGAAAGGCATTCGCGCCGGCTTGCGTCACGTCTGATCTGACTTCGAGCCCTGAGGCCTGCAACGCGGCAGCAAATTCCGCTTGCCTCGCTATCGCGCCCGTCGCCTCGGAAATCTGTTCGGTGATCGGCTGCGGTGTCGCCGCCGGTGCCAGCACGCCGCAGGTCAGCCCGACGACGAGCCCCGGCAGGGTTTCGAGCGCCGCCGGAATATCCGGCGCCGCCTTGAGCCGTGCCGGCGCGCAAACCGCCAGGATGCGCAGGTTGCCGGCGCGGTGAAAATCCAGCACCTGGCTCGTGACGTTGGGCGTCATCATCGGCACCACGCCTGAGATGACGTCGATCAGGCCGGGTCCGGCGCCACGATAGGGGACGTGCAGGATGGCCGGCGTGTTGGTGAGCTGCTTGAACAATTCGCCGGCAAGATGGGTCACCGTGCCGGTGCCGGCCGAGGCGTAAGACAGCTTGGCCTGATGGCCTTGCGCATATCTGATGAATTCGTCGAAAGTCGTGGCGGGGACGCCCGGGTGGACCACGATGGCCGTCGACGACGTCGCGATCATCGATATGGCGGCAAAATCCTTCTGCCCGTCATAGGGCGGATGCAGCAAGAGATAGGGCGCAATGATCTGCGAGCTGGTGTCGCCGAACAACAGCGTGTAGCCGTCAGGCCGCGCATGGGCGACACTGGCCGCGCCAATCGTGCCGCCGCCGCCTCCCTGGTTCTCGACGACGATGGTGCCGAACGGCTTCATCCGGTCAGCCCAGATTCGCGCCATCGCGTCCACCACGCCGCCCGGCGCATAGGGAACGACGAGGCGCACCGGGCTGGCCGGATATTTCGGTTGTGCGACGGCAAGAGATCTCAGCGCCAGTGGCGCGGCAAGAGCCGCGGCGCCTCCTCCGATGAAGTGCCGCCGATCTGTTCGCCGATCCGGCACGTTGCCTCCCGAATTGATTTTCCGCGAGCGTATCGTCTGCACAAGACCGGAGTCGAGAACGGATCGATGCATGGCGCACCGCTCAAATCGGCGCGGGCGAGATATTGACATCGTCCCGGGGATGTCGACTCCTCGTCGAGGCCGCGCCGAACGCTGCGGCCAGGCGTGCTTCCCCGCGCGCTTTCAAGAACACGGTTCAAGGAGCCAGCCATGTCGTTGCCGCCTTATTCGTCCAAACAGACTGCCAGCCGCGAATTTGCCTGGCCGAACGGCGCCAGGATTGCGGTCGTGGTGACATGCCTGTGGGAGAACTGGTCAGGCGACAAGGGCCCGCCCTTCTCGGTGCAGACCACCTCGCTCAAGCCTGGCACGCATGACCGTGCCGCGATGACCTGGGGCACCTATGGCACCCGCAACGGGGTGTGGCGGCTGTTGAAGATCCTCAATGAGCACCAGGCGCCCTCGACATTCGTCGCCAATGCGCAGTCGATGGAATTTGCGCCCGACGCGGTCGAACATATCCTGAAGTCCGGACATGAAATCGCGGCGCATTCCTATACCCAGGATGCGTTGATGGCCTATCTCAAGCCCGACGAAGAACGCGCCATGGTCGAGAAATGCGTTGCTGTGTTCAACAAGCTGACCGGGGCGCCGCCGAAAGGATGGCTCAGCCCGGTTCTGGCACCGACGGCCGATACCGAGGAGATCATCGCAGACGCGGGTTTTCTCTGGTACGGCGACTACAACAACATCGACCTGCCCTTCTGCGTCGACACCAAGAAGGGCATGCTGGTGGCGCTGCCGCACACCGACTTCGCCGACCATCGCGTGCTGCGTGCCAATCCCCGCGACTGGTTCGAGGTCTACAAGGATACGTTCGACTATCTCTACGCCAACGAGCCGATGCCCTACCTCAATATCACCGTGCACTGCCATTTCGGCGGCCGGCCTCTGATGGCCGCGCAGGTCGATCGCATTCTCAGATACGTTCGCGGCTTTCCCGGCGTCTGGCTCGCGCGTCACGACGAATTGGCGCAGTGGGTCAAGGACAACCAGATCGGGGAGTGGACCAACCAGCAGCGGTTCTTCGGACACCGGGCATAGCCAGGTCCGAAGCGTTGCCGCCCTTCGTGGTCGAACCGCGCGGCCTCAGTAGAGCTTGCGCGTCGTGCCGCTCTTTTCGACCTCGGCCGGCGCGCTGAACGTGCCGAACACGTGGTCGAGCGTCGGATTGCTGACGCCGAACCAGTGCTTTTCGCTGATGAAATGATGGCGCAGATGATATTGCTTGATCCACCGCCCGAACCGAGTTCGCGGCTGGTAGGGGATGTGGGCGACATAATGCACCCATTCGTAGTGCAGGATCGCCAGCATCATGCCGAACAGCGCCGAAGCTGACGCCTCGGCGCCAAAGATCAGCGCGAACAGGCCGG
>NZ_DASSRP010000160.1:0-31150 GCF_035701725.1 Bradyrhizobium sp. | reverse complement strand
TGACGCCGCCCGCAGGCGTGGCCGAGAGATCGAACACGCCCGTGCGGAACGTCCAGGCTCCGGTGTACCACTCGGCCGCCGCGCCGTAGGTATAGCCCCAGCCATCGCCCGCGTAGTCGAAGGTGCCGGCATTGACCAGCGACCAGTTCAGGAAATCGGACTTCGGATTGTTGGCGTATTTGTTGGTGTCGAAGATGTCGTTGATGCCGAAACGGCCGACGGTGACGACCAGCCGCTCGGTCGAGCGCGTGCCCTTGAACTGAGTAAAGTCGTCGTCGATGTTTTCAGTGTCGCCGCCGAAATTGATGGTCTGGCGCAGGAAGGCGCGCTGCACGCGCGCATAGGGCGTCGACAGGCCTTGCCTGTAGGCTTCCGCGCTCGGAAAGCCGGCCACGCCATGGGTGTCGTTAAGGCCATGGCCCTGATCGATCTCCGGATTGGCCCAGAACTCCGCACCCGTCCACAGTTTGACGCCGACCGAAAGCGTCGTGTCGAAGGTCTCTTTGGCCTGCGCGGCGCCGTTCAGGCTGTTTGTTCCCTGATAAGGCGAACGAAACGCCGGATAGCCCTGTTCGACGAAGGTTGCCTGCCCGTGCACCGCGAAGATGTCGGCGTTGTCCTTGAAACGCGAGGGCGCAACCGATGCCGGCCGCGACGGGTCGTCGAAGCGGTAGTTCAGCGCGAGACGGAACTGATGTTCGGAAAGGCTGGACGAAACACGTTGTCCGGTTCCGGGGAAGCCCACGGCGACCTCCGGAAAACCGGTCCAGAGATATTCGCCGCGGACGGTCCAGCTCGGCGCGATCGGCCTCTCAATGCCGAGGCCGGCGGCCCAACCGAAGCGGTAGAGGAAGCGATCTTCGGAATTGCCGCTCGCATTTTGCGTCAACGTCTGCTGGTTGTAGCTCCAGGCAAGCCCGCCGGTCGCATAAAACAGCCAGTGGCCCGGTGCATAGCCGATGCGGCCGCGCACCGTGCCTGACGCCAGCACATTTTCGCTGAAGGTTCCGGCGCCGAAACTCGGCGAGGTGAAATTTGAGGCGCCGCCAATGGTCATACCGCTGATGACATCGGGAAAAGTTGGAAACGAGCCATCGACCTCGATGCCCAGCACCAGGCGATTTCGCAGCATCCAGTTGTAGCCGCCCTGCACGCCTTCGAACCAGCTGCCGCTCTGCCGGAAGGCATTGGGCGACTGATAAAGGCTGAACGAGCCGGCAACCGGCGCGCCGCCGCCGAGCGGATCGAGTGTCCAAGGCGAGTTTCCGGTCGCAAGCCCGACATGGCCGCCGATGTAGAAGCCGGTCCAGTCGTAATTTGCCGCGGGAAGCGTCTTCACCGGCAGCGCCGGAAGATCTGCGGCGTGGGCGGCGTCCGCCAACAACGCGAGCACCGCGCAGGACGCGCCGAGCCAGCACATCCTGTGCCTCAACTGGCTTGTTTCAGCAGACAGAATCAAAGGCGGCCCACCATGCCCAATAACAGGTTCATTCCTGTCATCGCGATGCAGCGGATGTCAATGCAACCGGTCGCTGGCCGGAACGGGCGACTGCGCGTGTCATATTTCGGTAACAGGCGAGCTCGCGGCGAGAGCGCTACGGCGTCTTGATGCCGAGCTTTCGCAATGCCGCCAGCATGCGCTCTGGGGGTGCCATTTTGACGACGAGCGGCTGGCCGGTTTCCAGAAGGCTCTTCAAGCTCGAGAGGATCGCGGGCCAGCCCTGGCGTCCGCCCGAGAGAATGTCGTCCTCGAGCGTGCGGACATGCGACTCGGTCATGGTGAGCCGCACGGCCTCACCGGCCGGCTCGATGTCGTAACTTACAAGCGTCGGCCCAAGCTTTTCGATCAGGTCGGGCCAGTTCACGTTGAAGGTGAAGGTGAGCTTGCGATACGGCACACACTCGGCGACTTCGCCTGAAATATGCAAGGCGCCATCGGGTGTTCGCACCGTGTAGGCGCCTCCGACCCTTAGATCGACCTCGACCGCATTGCCGAAGAAATACTTCCGGCTGAATTCGGCCGAGGTCAGCGCTTCCCACACTTTCTCAGGGCTGGCGGCGATGTAGATCGTGTAGACGGTGAGCGGCTTGAAATGATCGATCTTCATGGTTCTCGCGCATCCATCTTCAGCGCTTCGAACGGAATCTGAAGCGGCTCGCCGGTCTCGAGCAGGCTCTTCAGGCTCGACAGGATCGCCGGCCAACCCTTTGAGATACCTGCATAGAACTTGCCGCCCTCCACAAAGCCTTCATGCGTCAGCGTCAGCTTGACCAGCTTGCCGTAGGGCTCGAGTACAAAGGTGGCAAGCGCCGGGAACTCGTTCTTATATTTGTCCGACAGGTTGATGAAGGTGTAGGCGAGCTTTCGCGGCGGATCGCATTCGACCACCTTGCCGGCATCCGACACGGTGCCGTCGCTCCGCACCATTTCAAAGGAAGAACCGACCTTCCAGTCCGAGCGCAGCCGCGCCCCGAACCAATAGCGGGCGGTGAAATCTCCGTCAGTCAGCGCGTGCCAGAGTTTTTCGGCCGTGGTCTCGATGTAGGTGACGTAAATGAATTCGGGTTTGGACATGGCACTTTCTCGTCTTACGCGCTGCGTTTCCAGTTCCGGCGGGTCATCGGCATGGCCTCGCCGGTCTCGATCAGGGTTTTCAGGCTGGAGAGGATCGGCGGCCAGCCGCCGCTGATCGCTTTCAGCATCTCGGCATCGAGGTCGCCGTGGATCACGGTGAGCTTGCAGGCACCAAACTGTTCTTCGACCGTGAAGGTGACCCTCGACACCTTGTCGGGATTATCGGCCTGTTCGGGCCGGGCCCACGACAACACCAATCGGTGGGGACGGTCGCTTTCGAGCACATGGCCTTGAACCATCACTTCCGAGCGGTCGTCGTAATTGGCGTGCAACCAGCGCGAGCCGACCTTCCAGTCCGACAGGTTGCACTGCCGGCCCCAATATTCCTTGTTCATTTCCGGGTCGATTAGCGCGTCCCAGACTTTTTCGCAGGGCGCTTGGATATAGACGACATAGATATATTCGGGCTTAGGCATCGGCCGTCTCTCTTTTCGCGGTCGGCGGCGGTTCGATCGAAGGGACGTTGCCGTTTTCCAGCAGGCTCTTCAGGCCGGAGAGCACCATCGGCCAGCCGCCGGAAATCTCGCAATAGGTGACGCCGCCTTCGTCGAGATTATCGTGCGTCACGGTCAACTTGACGGATCCACCGCTCGGTTCGATGTCGAAGGTCACACGCGAGGTGCATTCGCGTTTCGATTCCGGCGAACAGCCATCAAAGGTATAGGCAAGCTGCCGCGGCGGGTCGGAGATCAAGATCTTGCCGTCGGAGTGCGGCACGCCTTGCTTGGTGAAGCGATAGGTCGAGCCGACCGTCCAGTCGGAAGCGATGCGATGGCCAAACCAGTAGCGCTCGGTGAAGTCGCCGTCGGTCAGCGCCTGCCAGAGTTGCTCGGGCGTGGTTTCGATGTAGGTGACGTAAACGAATTCCAGTCTACTCATCGCGCTTCTCCAGTTGCCGTTTCAACTCGCTGAGCGCGGTAAGCTTTCCGCGCTCGAACTTCTTGATCCACCGTTCGCCGATCTGATGGATCGGGACCGGATTGAGGTAGTGCAGCTTCTCGCGACCCTGCTTGTAGGTCGTGACGAGGTTCGCCTCTTCGAGAATGACAAGGTGCTTGGTGACGGCCTGCCGCGTCATGGCGAGGCCCTCGCAAAGTTCGTTCAGCGTCTGTCCGTTTTTGGCGTGAAGCCTGTCCAGCAACGACCGTCGCGATGCGTCGGCCAGAGCCTTGAACACGTCGTCCATGCGCGAACAATAGGCAACCAAATGGTTGCATGTCAAGAGGGTGTTTTGGCGAGGCCGCCGGAGCGTGCTAGGGGAGGGAAGAGCCAGCGCGAGACTGGCTAAAGCGTGGGGTGGAAAAACATGAACCGTTACGTCAAGCCGGCAACCTGCTTCGCAACCCTGTTCATCCTGTGCGGCGGCGCTGACGCGCAGAGTGGGGAAACTCAGCCCGTCCAAAAGATATCCGCGCAAAAGATTGGCGCCCCGCCCGAGGCCTCCAACATGAAACTAGTCGGCTATAGCGATCTGCAGGCGCGCAGCGCCTATCAGCCGACCATCCACCATCAAGGCGACCGCTGGATCGCCTATATCGGCCACCACGGCGGCACCGACGAAATTCCCGATCCGGTCAATCCCTTGACCGGCAAGGCCGAACCGAATGGCACCTCGATCGTCGACGTCACCGATCCCGCGCATCCGAAATATCTGGTCCACATTCCCGGCCAGGAGGGAAAATACGAAAGCGGCGGCGCGCAGATGGTGCGCGTATGCGACGGCAAGCAATTGCCGAAGGGCGATCCGAACGCCGTTTATATGCTGCGGGCGATCGGCAGCGCCGGACACGAGGTCTGGAATACCGCCGATCCCACCCATCCGGTTCTCGTCAGCAAGATCGGTGAGGGACTGAAGGACACGCACAAGAACTGGTGGGAATGCAACACCGGCGTCGCCTATCTCGTCTCCGGCAAGCCGGACTGGCGCACGCGCCGCATGACCATGATTTACGATCTGTCCGATCCCGCCCACCCCGTGAAGATCAGGGATTTCGGACTGCCCGGCCAGGAGCCGGGCTCGACCGGCGCGGTTCCGACCGAACTGCACGGGCCGATCTCGGCAGGCCCCGAAGGCAACCGCGTCTATTTCGGTTACGGCACCGACAAGGGCGGTTTCCTGCAGATCGTCGATCGCGACAAACTGCTCAACGGGCCGAAGGAGCCGACGGCTGAAAACCTGCGTTATCCGGAGATCTCGCGCATGTCGATGTCGGCCTTCAATGGCGCGCACACGACTTTTCCCATGTTGAAAATGCCGATCGCCGAATTTGCCCATGACAAGGAGCCGACCCGCGACATCGTCATGATCGTGGACGAGGAGATCGTCAACGAGTGCGCCGAACCGCGGCAGATGGTGTGGTTCGTCGATGTCAGCATCGAAACCACCCCGATGGTGATCTCGAGCTACACCGCCAAGGAGGCCGACGGCAATTTCTGTGAGCGGGGCGGGCGTTTCGGGGCGCATTCCTCCAATGAGAGCATGGCGCCGGTCTACTACAAGAAGATGGCGTTCATCTCCTACTTCAACGCCGGCGTCCGCGCGCTCGACATCCGCGATCCCTATCACCCGACCGAGGTCGGGTATTTCATTCCTGCGATCACGGCCAATACCGACAAGCGCTGTGTCAAGATCGATGGCAAGGATCGCTGCAAGGTCGCGATCCAAACCAACAATCTGGAGACCGACGAGCGCGGCTACATCTACATCGTCGACCGTGCCAATACCGGCATGCACATTCTGGAATTGACCGGCGAGGCGCGCAAGATCGCCGGGTTGCCGTAGTAGACGCCGCCATTGCAAGCGACAGCCAGCGGGCCGCGCGAATGCGCGCCCGATGACAGGCTCCGCAATCTAGCGCAACGAGAAGAAACTGGATTGCTTCGTCGCTCCAGCGCAAAATTGCTACGCAATTTTGTCGCGGGCTCCTCGCAATGACGGTAGCAGCATAAGCGATCGTCATGCCCGGGCTTGACCCGGGCATCCACGTCTTTTTACGTAGGCAGCAAACGAAGACGTGGATGGCCGGGATAAACCCGGCCATGACGGTAAAGATAGGTCAAACCATGTCCCTGCAAGTCTATCTCGCCTATATCGCCGCCTGTGTGGGCTTAGCCCTGCTGCCCGGGCCGATCGTCACGCTGGTGATCGCCAATGGCCTGCGCCATGGCACGCGCGCGGCGCTGACCAATATCGCCGGCGTGCAGGCGGCAATGACCATCGTGATCGGAATCGTCGCGATCGGGCTGACTTCACTGATGGCCACGATGGGCTACTGGTTCGACTGGGTCCGCTTTGCCGGCGCGGCCTATCTCGTCTGGCTCGGTATCAAGCTGATCCGCGATCCGATTCAGGGCGTCAAGGCCGAGGCGCCACCACCGCCGCGCGGCGGATTCTTCCTGCAAGGTTTTCTGGTCGCGCTGAGTAATCCCAAGCTACTGGTGTTCTTCGGCGCCTTCATTCCGCAGTTCGTCGATCTGAGCCGGGATCACTTGCCGCAGGTCGCCATTCTCGGCGTCACGTTCATGATCGTCGCGGGCCTGACCGACGGCGCCTACGCGCTGCTTGCGGGGCGCGTGCGCTCGTTCTTCTCGGCGCGGCGGACGCGGATGCTGTCGCGCGTCTCCGGCGGCGTCATGATCGGTGGTGGCGTCTGGCTCGCGCTGACGCGTGCGAGATAGAAGCGTTGCAGATGTTGTCTTCACCTCTCCCCGGTGGGGAGAGGTCGGCGCAAAGCGCCGGGTGAGGGGACCAGGCGTACAGAGAGATCGTAACCCCTCACCCCAACTCGCTCCCAGTGCGAGAGGGAGCCGACTTCCGTTGCGGCTCAAGATAAGTTCATATCGCTAAGCGGGCAGCAGCGCCTGCGCGCGTAACTCGGCTTCGATATCGCCGAAGATGTTCGCCAGCCGCTCGGCCCATTGCGCCTCGCCGGCCGGATCAGCGATCAGATCCTGGCGGATCTCGATTCCGGTGTTCATCAGCCCACGCGCTTCGCCGTGTACTGGTATCGTATAGTCGGTCTCGTTACTGACGGCATACGGCTCGTTGTCACCGACGACGAGATCGCCTTGCGCGCGCAGATGCTTGAGCAGCAGCGGCGGAAGCCGCCTGTCGCGTTGATACAGCGTGCCGACATGCCACGGCCGTTTGATGCCGGCATAGACCGGCGTGAAACTATGCAGCGACACCAGCACCGTCGGAATGCCGTCGCGCTGGCGCTGGTCGATCACCTCGCTGATGCGGCGATGATAGGGATCAAATACCTCGCGCCGCCGTGCCTCGGTCGCCTCGCGGGTGAGACCCTCATTGCCGGGAACGGTCGTGGCTTCGCTGATCAGCGGGATCGAACTCGGCGAAGCGAAAGGGCGGTTGCAGTCGATCACCAGCCGCGAATAGGCTTGAGCCACCAGATGTGCGCCCAGCCGGTCTGACAGCGCGCGCGCCACGGCGGCGATGCCGATGTCCCAGGCGATGTGCCGTGTCAGTTCGCTGTCGGGAAGGCCGAGGTCGCCAAGCGCACGCGGAATCGCACGGCCGAAATGATCCGAGGTCAGAAGGAACGGGGAGGCGCCTTGCGGATTGTGCTCCACGACCGGAGCCGCATCCGCGCTTCCCAGAAGTAACGATGTGTCGCTACCGTCCACCAAGGCCATCTTTTGTTGCCTATTTGCCTCTTCTACCGGCATCTCGAGATCTCGAAATGTGCAGTGATAGGTATAGATTGGAACTTACGAGATCATCATAATTGCAACCCAACGATGCCGCGTCTGACGATTCACCACAAGACCGAATACCGCTATGCGCGGCCCGTCGCGTTCGGCGAGCACCGGATCATGCTGCGGCCTCGCGTCGGGCACGATCTGCGCCTGCTGTCGGATGATCTGAGAATCGAGCCGGAGCCGATGCGGCTCCGCTGGATCCATGATGTGTTTGGCAACAGCGTGGCGATCGCGAATTTCGACGAGCGCTCGGACCGCCTTGCCTTCACCTGGCGGGCGACCGTCGAGCACAACCCGGCGGAGGAATTTGCATTAACCCCGGACGACGCCGCTTATTTCTATCCCTTTCTCTACGATCCGGATGAATTTCCGGACCTGCGTCAGTTCATCACGCCGCAATACAGCGATCCGAATGGCGAACTATCGGCCTGGGCGCGGCAATTCCTCGATGCGGAATCACCGACCCCGACCTTCAAGATCCTCAGTCAGATGACCCACGGCATCTGCGCGTCGTTCGCCTATCGTAGCCGCCATGAGCATGGCACCCAGCATCCGCTCGATACGCTGCAGACTGGCTCCGGCACCTGCCGCGACTATGCGCTGTTGATGATCGAGGCGCTCCGGCAGCTCGGCGTCGCCGCGCGCTTCGTGTCCGGCTATCTCTTCGTTCCCTCGAACGGGGAAGAGGGCCATCTCGGCGGCGGCTCGACCCATGCCTGGGTCCAGGTCTATTTGCCAAGCGCCGGCTGGATCGAGTTCGATCCCACCAACGGCATCGTTGGCACACGCGACCTCATCCGCGTCGCGGTGGCACGCGATCCGCGCCAAGCCATTCCGCTGCACGGGACCTATCTCGGATCGGCCGACGCTTTCCTCGGCATGGACGTTGCTATTCAGGTGGTCTCCGATGACGAGGAGGCAATAGAGGCCTGATGGAAATCAAGGTCGGATTCGAAATCGCCTATAGCGCGCCAGCGCCGACGCCGATGGTGATCATGCTCTCGATTCACCCCTCGCGCCGCGGCGACATCATCGGTCAGGAGACCATCATCGCCGAGCCCGATGTGCCGATCCGCTACTACAACGACTCTTTCGGCAACATTTGCGGGCGGCTGGTCGCGCCCGCCGGCGGCGTGACACTGCGCGGCAACGCGCTGGTGCGCGACAACGGCTTGCCGGACGTCGTGGCCGAAGAGGCCGAGCAGATTCCGATCGAGCAACTGCCCGACGACGTGCTGGTCTTTCTGATGGCGAGCCGCTACTGCGAAACCGACAAGCTGGTCGATCTCGCCTGGTCGCAGTTCGGCAACACCAGGCCCGGCTGGTCGCGCGTGATGGCGATCTGCCAATACGTGCACGAGCACATCAGTTTCGGCTACGCGCACGCGCACCACATGAAATCGGCGTTCGACGCCCACGAGCAGCGCGCTGGCGTCTGCCGCGACTTCGCGCATCTGGCGCTGACGCTCTGCCGTTGCATGGGCATTCCGGCGCGCTACTGCACCGGCTACATGGGCGACATCGGCATTCCGCCGGAACCTTTCCCGATGGATTTTTCCGGCTGGTTCGAGGCGTATCTCTCTGGCCGCTGGTACACCTTCGATGCCCGTCACGTGGTGCCGCGGATCGGCCGCATCCTGATGGCGACGGGCCGCGATGCCGCCGACGTTGCGCTGTCGACGAGCTTTGGCCGCATGAACCTCGCCAAGTTTTTTGTCGTCAGCGAGGAGGTGACGGGCTAGGTAAATGCCGTCATTCCGGGCGCACCAAAGGTGCGAACCCGGAATCCATTTCTCCCCACATTCGAACGGCCCAATGGATTCTCAGCGGCGCAATGCGCCCCACAGTTCGCTCGTGTCACTCGCGCCCCGGAATGACAGGAACCATGACTTCCGACCTTCTCTTTGTTTACGGCACCCTGATGCGCGGCTATTCGCATCCAATGGCGCGGCTATTGTCGGCGAATGCCGACTTTCTCGGCGAGGCGAGCTGTTGCGGCCGGCTTTACAAGGTGAAGCAGTATCCAGGCCTGGTACTGTCGGATCAGCCGTCCGAGATCGTGTTCGGCGAGCTCTATCGTTTGCGCGCGGTCCAGGATCTCTTGCGCGAGTTCGACATGTATGAAGCCTGCGGCGAGGGGTTTGCCGAACCGACCCAATATCTGCGGCAGATGCTCACCGTGACGCTCACCGATGGGACGAGGCGAGAAGCCTGGACCTATGTCTACAACTGGCCGATCGAGGGGCTTTCCCCGATTAAGTCGGGGCGGTTTTTGTAAAGTTGAGTTCCGTGTCCCGGGCGCATGGCGGCACGAAATGCCGCTGTGCAGGGGACCCACGTTTCGGTTTGCGCCTGATGGATGGGCCCCGGATCAGCGGCGCATCACTGGCGTGCTGCGCGGCGTCCGGGGCACGGCTCCGAGGCTGCGGCCCTGTGAATAGCGGCAAGAAGGCCTAATCTCTTCGTAATTTCGTCCGGGCACCCTATATCCGTAAGCCTTCGTCCCGACTCAAAGGACTGCGCTAGAATCCGCCCATGCGCTTTACGCCCCAATTCCTCGACGAACTGAAGGCGCGGCTTCTGGTGTCGGAAGTCGTCGGCCGCCGCGTCAAGCTGAAGAAGGCGGGCCGCGAGTGGAAGGGCCTGTCGCCGTTCCAACAGGAAAAGACGCCCTCGTTCACGGTCAACGACCAGAAGCAGTTTTACCACGACTTCTCGACCGGCAAGCACGGCAACATCTTCGACTTCCTGATGGAAACCGAGGGCGTAACGTTCCCGGAGGCGGTCGAGCGTCTGGCGGCGATGGCCGGACTGCCGCTGCCGGCGGCAACGCCCGACGCCGCACGGCACGAAGCGCGGCGCAAGACGCTGCACGACGTGATGGAACTGGCGGCGAAGTTTTTTGCGGGCACGCTGGCCTCGCGCAGCGGTGCGAAAGCGCGCGGCTATCTCGCCGATCGCGGCATCACGCCGGCGACGCAGCTGCAGTTTCGCCTCGGCTATGCGCCGCCAGACCGGTTTGCGCTGAAGGAGCATCTCGGCGCTCAGGGAATCCCGGTCGAGGACATGATCGAGACCGGGCTTCTGATCGGTGGCGAGGACATTCCCGTTCCCTACGATCGCTTCCGGGACCGGGTGATGTTTCCGATCACCGACGCCCGAGGCCGCGTGATCGCATTCGGCGGTCGCGCGCTCGAGAAGGACGTACCGGCGAAATACCTGAATTCGCCGGAGACGCCGCTGTTTCACAAGGGCGACAATCTCTACAACATCGCGGCCGCGCGGCAGGCCGCGCATGACGGCAGCCCCATTGTCGTTGTCGAAGGCTATGTCGACGTGATCGCCATGGTCGGCGTCGGCTATCCGGCAACCGTCGCGCCGCTCGGCACGGCGCTCACCGAAAACCAGCTCGCGCTGCTCTGGAAGATGGCCGACGAGCCGATTCTCTGTTTCGACGGCGATCGCGCCGGGCAGAAGGCGGCCTGGCGCGCGGCCGAGCTGGCGCTGCCGCATCTGGTGCCCGGCAAGAGCCTGCGCTTTGCGCTGCTGCCCGAAGGCCAGGATCCCGACGATCTGGCGCGCTCCGGCGGCCGCGCCGCGGTCGAGGATGTGATCGCGGCCTCGCGCGGTCTCGTCGACGTGGTCTGGGCGCGCGAGATTGAGGGCGGCAATTTTGCCACCCCCGAGCGCCGCGCCGCGCTGGAGAAGCGCATCGGCGAATTGTCGAATGCGATCCGTGATGAGGTCGTGCGGCGCTATTATCGTCAGGATTTTTCCGATCGCCTGTCGCGCATGTTCGCGCCGGAGGTCGCGCTCACCCCCTATGGCGGCGGCCGCCGGGGCGGAAATTATGGCGAATCACCTCGCCGGTTTGTCGCCCGCGGCGGCCAAATTCCCGGCCGGTTCGCCGCCGCGGCGGGCCGTCCACAGGGACCGGCCGCCGCGCTCCGCGGGCCCTATCAGGCGGCAAGTTCGCAGCTTGCGGCAAGCCCGCTGCTGCGGGGCCAGCGCAGCGCGATCTCGCGCCGCGAGGCCCTGATCCTGCAATGCCTGATCAACCACCCCTGGCTGCTGCACGACCATCTGGAGGAGGCGGCGGCGCTCGAGCTGCCGCACCCGGAGGCGCACCGCCTGCGCGCCGGCATCATCGCGGCCTTCGCTGCCGACCATCACCATTCGCCAGATGCCGCCGAGCAGAGCGAAAAGCTTCGCGCCGATCTCGAGCGAGGAGGGTTTTCGCAGGTTCTTCAAAGGGTTGATAGCGCCATCACGACGTCGGCGGTATGGGCGGCAAAGCCCGGCGCGGCGCGGGACGATGTTCTTTCCACCTGGCACCAGCTGGTCTCCTTGCATCGGCAGTACCACTCCTTACTTAGGGAGCTAAAGGATGCCGAGCTCGCCCTTGGCGAGGATGCAAGCGAGGCCAATCTGGCCTGGCTGCGCGACATCAAGACCCGCTTGTCCGAAATGGATGGGACGGAGGCCATCATCGAGGGGTTCGGCGAATTATCCGGCCGATTCCAGGGCTCCGGCTGAAGGCCGGGGGGCTCGGCCCGGGGTGGTCTTGAGGCCGAAGATTTGTGCGGACGATCCTTTTTGGAACCGCAAAAAGACTCGCCAAACCCGTGGTTTGGCGGCAAAAACAGGGTTAAGCGACGCTTAATGGCTTTGAGGCATTTTCGAAAGTAGCGGGCGGCCGGATTTCAAGTCGAACAAAGCGCGCGGAATAAACCAACGTGCATTCTGTTCGACTATTCGATGATCCGAACGACCTGCAATTTCCGCAAATCCGCATCAAGGTCATTTGTGTGAAATCCGCCGAGAGCGACTGGGGGTGGCGAAACTTGGCGCCGCCCTTTCGCGTCATGTGAGTTGAAGGTTTTGGCGTTTCGCAGGTCGGCCATGAGCCCGGCAAGCGAGGCGCGGTTGGAGAGCACTGAATGGCCAGCAAGGCAAAGACGCTTCAGGTGAAGGAAAAGGAAACGGACGAGAAGGTCGCCGACGCGCCCGAGAAGGACTCGCCCGATGCGCCCTCGCCGTTGCTCGACCTGTCCGATGCGGCCGTCAAGAAGATGATCAAGCAGGCCAAGAAGCGCGGCTTCGTGACCTTCGATCAGCTCAACGAAGTGCTGCCCTCGGACCAGACCTCGCCCGAGCAGATCGAGGACATCATGTCGATGCTCTCGGACATGGGCATCAACGTCACCGAGGCCGAGGAAGATTCCGACGACGACAAGCAGGAAGAAGCCGACGACGAGACCGATAACGAACTCGTCGAGGTCACATCCAAGGCCGTCACCGAAGTCAAGAAATCGGAGCCGGGCGAGCGCACCGACGATCCGGTGCGGATGTATCTGCGCGAGATGGGCACGGTGGAATTGCTCTCGCGCGAGGGCGAAATCGCCATCGCCAAGCGTATCGAGGCCGGCCGCGAGGCGATGATCGCGGGCCTGTGCGAAAGCCCGCTGACCTTCCAGGCCATCATCATCTGGCGCGACGAACTCAACGAAGGAAAGATCTTCCTTCGCGACATCATCGATCTCGAAGCGACCTATGCCGGCCCCGACGCCAAGAACAACATGAACCCCGCAATGATCGGCGCCGCCGTCGGTCCCGACGGCCAGCCTGTTGCCGTGGACGCCACGGCGGGTGGTAGCGAAGGCAGCGGCAGTGGTGGTGCAATGCCGGCCGCGGTCGCGCCGCCGGCGGCCCCGCCGTCGCCGACCCCGTTCCGCGCGGCTCCAGCCGGTGACGATGCCGATGGCGAGAAGGATCCCGGCGAGGCCGCCGCCGAGTCCGACATGGACGACGACGAGTTCGAAAACCAGATGTCGCTCGCGGCGATCGAAGCCGAGCTGAAGCCGAAAGTGGTCGAGACCTTCGACAAGATCGCCGACAACTACAAGAAGCTGCGCCGCCTGCAGGAGCAGGACATCTCCAATCAGCTCCAGAACGAAACGCTCTCGCCGGCGCAGGAGCGCAAGTACAAGAAGCTGAAGGACGAGATCATCGTCGAGGTGAAGTCGCTGCGGCTGAACCAGGCGCGCATCGATTCCCTGGTCGAGCAGCTCTACGACATCAACAAGAAGCTGGTGTCGTTCGAGGGCCGCCTGCTGCGCCTCGGTGACAGCCATGGCGTCGCGCGCGACGATTTCCTGCGCAACTATCAGGGCTCCGAGCTCGATCCGCGCTGGCTCAATCGCGTCTCGAAACTCTCCGCCAAGGGCTGGAAGAATTTCGTCCATCACGAGAAGGACCGCATCAAGGAGCTGCGCGGCGAGATTCAACAGCTCGCGGCACTCACGGGTCTTGAGATCGGCGAGTTCCGCAAGATCGTGCACGGCGTGCAAAAAGGCGAGCGCGAGGCACGTCAAGCCAAGAAGGAAATGGTGGAAGCCAACCTTCGCCTCGTGATCTCGATCGCGAAGAAATACACCAACCGCGGCTTGCAGTTCCTCGACCTGATCCAGGAAGGCAATATCGGCCTGATGAAGGCAGTCGATAAATTCGAATACCGCCGCGGCTACAAGTTCTCGACCTATGCGACCTGGTGGATCCGGCAGGCGATCACGCGCTCGATCGCAGACCAAGCGCGCACCATCCGCATCCCCGTGCACATGATCGAGACCATCAACAAGATCGTGCGCACCTCGCGCCAGATGCTCAACGAGATCGGCCGCGAGCCTACCCCGGAAGAGCTGGCCGAAAAACTCGGCATGCCGCTCGAGAAGGTGCGCAAGGTTCTCAAGATTGCCAAAGAGCCGTTGTCGCTGGAGACGCCGGTCGGTGACGAAGAGGATTCGCATCTCGGCGATTTCATCGAGGACAAGAACGCGATCCTGCCGATCGATGCGGCGATCCAGTCGAACCTGCGCGAGACCACGACGCGCGTGCTGGCCTCGCTGACGCCGCGCGAGGAGCGCGTGCTGCGCATGCGCTTTGGCATCGGCATGAACACCGACCACACGCTGGAAGAAGTCGGCCAGCAGTTCTCGGTGACGCGCGAACGCATCCGTCAGATCGAGGCGAAGGCGCTGCGCAAGCTGAAGCATCCGTCGCGGTCGCGGAAGCTGCGGAGTTTCCTGGATAACTGATCAGGGCCTGCTCCTCCCGGGCTTCAACCAAGGCATCCAATAACGGCGGACCGGAAGGTTCGCCGTTATTGTTCCGCGCTGCCACCGCCGCCCGGTTCCGAGGGTGGAACCTTTGCCACTTCTTCCCGTTTTTTGGCTAGGAAGAAGGGCCCGAATGACCATGCTGGACGGCAGCATCCCTCGGTATCGACCGCCGGCGCCAGTGCCGATTGACCGGCGTTTGGGGCTTCTCCGACTGCTGGTGAAACTTGCAAGAAATCCAGTCGAGTGCTGGAGCGCCGAATTTTTCCGCGAACCGATCGTCAGGGTCCGACTCCCGTTCGCCGAGGCGGTTCTTGTTCACGAGCCGCTCGCGATCAAGCGCGTCCTGCTGGAAAATTCTGCAAACTATATCAAGGATCCTCTCCAGCGCCGCGTGCTGGCGAGCGGGCTTGCCGATGGGCTGATCGGCGTCGAGGGGACCCGTTGGGAGGCGCAACGTCGCACGCTTGCGCCTTTATTTGCCAAGCGCAGCGTAAATTCATTCACGCGGCCGATGCTGCGCACGGCGAGCAGGTTGGCGGCAAAATGGCGCGAACTCGGCGCTGGTGCCGTTGTCGATGTTGCAGCGGAGATGACGCTGACAACGCTGAACGTGCTGGCTCTGACGATTTTTTCCGACGGGATCGGCGGGGATTTCGAGAAGCTGCGGCTGGCGATGAACTCGTACTTTGGCGCGATTGGCAGGATCGGCCTGTTTGATCTGCTTGGCGCGCCCGCGTGGATACCGCGTCTGTCGCAGTCGCACCTGCGCAGGACCATGACCTACTTCGAACGGCTCATCGACGAGGTCATCGAGGTGAGACGCCGAAAGCTTTCGATGAACGGTGCGGAGGTTGGAGGCGGTGATCTCCTCAGCCTGCTGTTGCGCGCACCTGACCCCTCCACCGGACAATCGATGAGTTCCAACGAGGTCAAGTCTAACATCCTGACCTTTTTATCCGCGGGACATGAGACCACCGCGAACGCTTTGGCGTGGTCGATCTTCCTTTTGTCTCAATCAACATGGTGGCGTGACCGCGTCCGAGAGGAGGCTGCGCGCGAGCTGGCTGGGCCGGCCGACGGATTGGTGGATCGCCTCGTCGTGACCCGCGCGGTGGTGGAGGAAGCGCTACGCCTCTATCCGCCTATCGCCGCGCTCAGTCGCATGGCGCTCGATGCCGACGTGTTGGCAGGTACGGGCGTAAAGGCTGGCTCGCTTATCGTGATAGCGCCTTACGTCCTGCATCGTCATCTCCGACTTTGGCATTCGCCCGACATATTCGACCCGTCGAGATTTTTGATAAAGAAGAACGAAATAAATCGTTTCGCCTACCTGCCGTTCGGCGTGGGACCACGAACTTGCATCGGGGCTTCGTTCGCGATGCAGGAAGCGGTCATTGTCCTTGCCGTGCTCTTGAATAGTTTCGAGTTTGAGCTGCTAGATGAAGCACGCGTATGGCCGGTACAACGGGTCACGCTGCGTCCCGGGCCGCTGCCGACGCGAATTTCATATCGTCCTGATGCTGTCCGAACCGATTGCTGCGACGCTGTCCGTTCTCGCCCCTGCGAGCTGCAGGACGTAGAACCCTCGTCTTGAAAGCTGATATCATGAAAGTCGCGATCGTCCGCGACGATCTCGTTTGTCGCTGAAAGCGGATCCGGGAGGGGGTGATGCGGCCCGGGATATGCGCTCTACAGTCATAGCGATCCCTTTGAGGATGCGATCTACAATCTCTATCTCGGCGAACCCGTGCTGTATGGCGTCTATCACGGCGATGGCAGTTGCTATTTCGTGCGAAAACGCAGCCTCACGCCGGCGGGCTGGCGCTACCGTCCGGTGCAGACCTGCGGATGATGGGGTTCGTCTGGTCGCTGCCGCCTCGAAACATTCCAGGCCCTAGACAGGCTTCGAGGTCCGAAGCGCTTCTATGAGCGCATCCTGCGCGACGCCTTTCAACTTTTCCAGGCTGAGAACGCCACGCTGCGCGGCTTGCAGAAGCCGCCTGGCGACGAATGCGCGGCGCTCGTGGTCGCCGCCGCATGAATAGTTTTCGAAGACCTGCTCGAGCACAAACTCGAGCCGCGCTTTGAAGCCGTCTCCAATCCTCATCCAAATTCACTCCCGACGAAGCGGCGGATAAACGAGGAAGACGATGGGCCGGTTCCAACGCCTTGCCGGGTAAAAATTGTATTAGAAGCGTCGTTCGTCGAGCGTCTGTTACGTTGTCGAAAACGGCAATGATTTGGCGCATCGACAACGGCCCGACGTTAAATGACCCTCAGCTCAGATGGGCAAAGCGAGCCCGGGCTGAAGCGTTGCGCATGCCGCCGGGCGAGGTGCGAGACCGCCTCTTGCGCAGGGCCGAAGCCAGCGAACTGGCGGTCATCGAAGGCTGGCTGGCGCCCCTGCGCTCGCAGCGGAGCTAGTAGTCCAATTCTAACATTTGAGCCAGCAGCGATCAGAATTGGCAAAAAGCAAAGGCCTCAGCTTTGGAGGATCGCTGAGGCCTTGCCGGACCTAAGTGGTTGGTTGCAGTTACCAGGCTGCCTTCATTGCTTCCCATATCTCGCGGCCATTCGACACTAAAATCGAGTTCAGCGATTAAAACCGGGTTTAGGCCCGGCCAGCCGGCGTCCGAGCCCGCGGCTGCAGCCGGCACGCCTAGCGCGTTGACCCAGATCAACTCTTTCGCGTGCGACCCGCCCCAGTGTGCGAGCGATAGGAAACCATTAAATGGACGGTGATGCGCACTTTTTATTTTGATTTGAAGGATGGCGTTCCGGCGCGGCATCGAGGCGGTTTGCAATTTCCCTCGATAGAGGCTGCGGTTGAGCACAGCGTCAAGATGGCGCGGCAGCTTCGTGGCGATCCAACAGCCGAGCCTGGTCTCTACGTCAGCGTGATCGACGAATCGGGCGCGGAGGTACACCGCGAGCCGGTCTACAAGGGACCGGAGGTGCAGGGAAAGGGCTAACCGCTTCGCGTATCGGATTGTAACCGTTCGCGCGGTGACGGGACGCTTCTTCTGCAATATTCCCGCGAGACCGGCGCTCTTGCGCCTATCGCGGCTTCCCCTCGTCGATGCGCTTGGCCTGGAGCACGTCGGCGAGCGCACGCTTGGTGTCGCCCATGCGACGGAAGACAATGGCGCGGTTGATATAGGCGTCCGAGAAGTTCGGATCGAGATGGATCGCAAGATCAAAGTCGGTCAGCGCCAGCGGAAAGTCGCCGCTGCGATAGGCGCGGTCGCCGCGCTCCAGATAATACTGGGCATCCTTCACCGCAGGCTCGGGCGTCGCGGGCTCGGCGACGGCTGGGGCGGCGATCTCCTCTACGGTTACCGCGATAACGGGCGCCGCGATCTCTTCAGCTGCGTCCGGAATCTCCGCCTCTTTGGCGGGCCGGACCCTATCGGGCGTGTGTTCGCTCACCTTTTCGCCGGCACGGCCGACCGTATTATTCCCTGGCGGTGGCATTGCCGCGGTTAGGGTCTCCGCCCGTGCCGACAGTTGCTGCACGCGCGCGGACACGACGGGCGCCGTCAGAACTCTCTCGAGCGCCACGAATGCGCCGATCGATACCGAGGCAATCACCATGCTGCCGATCGGGCCGGGCAGGCCGGAAAGGATCGTGCGCTTTGGTTCCGGCGTTCTCTGTTGCTCGGCCTCGGCCAGCAACCAGTCATAGGCGGCTCGCTGCGTCTCGTCCTTGAGAATGGCATGCGCGCGGACAACCTGCCTGAATTTCTGCGGCGCGTCGGGGTCGGCGCGATTGTTGTCGGGATGGCTGGCCTTGGCGGCCTTGCGGAAGGCGGCCCTTAAGCTGTCGGCATCATCTTGCGGTAACGCACCGAGCAATTCGTAAAGGGTTGGCACAATATCCCTCGCAATAATGATCTTTCAAAAGTGCCCCCTCCCGTATTTGTCCGGATTCTCGTGAGAAAAGCGCGCCAGGATGTGGCGTCAAAACGGCTTAATCTTGGGAGCGGCAGCTTCAAGGTTAACGTCATGCAGGCGTCACAAAGCGCCTCGCGACGAGCTTTCGAAAAAGGGGTTGGTCGCGCGTTACCGAACGGGCCGGCGTTGCGGCATACGCTCGATTGATGCCTGCAACCGGCTGAGGCGCTCGCGCGCTGTCTTTTCGGCATCCTGATAACACTGCCGCTCATACTCGATCTTCAGCCGCGCCCATTCATTCGGGTCGACCGCCTTTACGTCTGCGCGCTTGAACTCGCAGCTCGGCGCCGGCTGGGGCGCAAGCAGCGCCGAGTCGGGCCCGTGAACGCGTGACGAAGCGTGTTGCGACGTTCTGGGCTTGATGCGGGCGTGCAAGGTCGGACGAATATGGTTCGTCTTGACCTCTCGTTGAGGCGAATTGAATTCGCTGTGCGCAGGCTCGCGCGCGCATCCACCGAGCGCCGTCGCGAGCGCCATGACGGAAATAAGCAGGACCTTCGGCCGCCGCCGTGTGCGGGTGAATTCGCGGCCGCCATCCGCAGAATGCGCGGAGCTCATCATCGCCAACCCCGATCGATCCGGTTCAAGGCGAGACAGGTTGCGGCCGCCGCATGCAACGAGATCTCGAAAAAGCGCGGCCACCATCGGCGAAAAATTTGAATCTCAGTCTAATAATTACGATGAATGAAATGCTAACGGCCCTGGCGCTCACCTTCCAAGGCTTCGTGTTTCGTTGCGACACCACTTCCGCGAACCTCGAAAAGTCGTGGGCTGCCGCCGATCCATAAAAATTTTCCGAAAATGCCAGCCAGGTGGCAACCACGCCCTCACGTCGCGAGCTCCGGTTAGGGAGGCTTTATCGCCCTTGCCTCACGATGCAGCGAATGAGGGAGCTGCGAAAAAAATGTCCAGATGGAAAGAGACTGCAATGGCGGTGCCTGCGTTCGCGCTGTTGCTGTTCGCCGGGCACAAGGTGATCGGCCCGGACGAAAGCTACAACCGCCTGCTGGATTGTCCGACGTCCTGGCTCGGCGGCGCGAGCATTCCCGCAGCGCGATTTCTCGCGTCGGACCCGATGACATCAACCGTGTTGCGCGTCGAGGCAGATCCGCTTCCGCGGCAACGAGACGTTGCGACGACGCTGACGCCGGAAGCGCGGATCAGGAGCGTGTTCGCGCAGTTCGGGCCGGGTGAGCGCCGCGCCGCTCACCCCGCATAGGTCGCGAACCTGCCACGTACGAAGGCGTGCGACACCGCCTTCTTCAATTCCTCGACCTCGCTTTCAAGATAACTGTTGGCGAGGATCAGCGCGCCGATGGTGGCGCGCAGATCGCCATCGCAAGCAGCGATGGCGTGATCGATGGCGGTCGCAAGGCCGCCGTCATGGTCTTGCGGCCTCGGTACGGGTTCCGAAGACATCAGGCGGGTCCTGGCTGGCTGATCGAGGCTTATGTTCTTATTTTGTTCTGTTGGAGTCAAGCCGGTTGCGGCCGCCGTCCTCCCGACGGGTGGGTTTACTTCTTCTTCGCGCCGACCCGGCTGATCGATTTGATCTTGAGCGCCGGCCGACCGGATTTTTCCGCGATTTCGCGGTCCTGCTCGGCAATGAACGCGCGCGCCGGGGCATCGCCGTCCAGCCCACCAAGAAGCTCGGACGGCACGCGGCGATTGGAGCGCTGGGAATCGTCTTCATAGACGACGTTGAAGAAGGCGAATTCGCCTTTGGGATTGGTTCCGGGTTTTTTCGGCATGCGCGGCTTGTCGGCGATTGGCGCGCCGCTGTCAAAACAAATCGGAAGGCCCCCGAGCCGGTTCGTTCAATGTGCGGCGGGCGAGGGCCTGACTTCTTCGGGCAGCATGCGCTGCATCACGCGGTCGCGATAGACGAAGATATGCGCGAGCGCTGCGATCACATGCAGGCCGATGACGACAAGCAGCGTCCACTCGGCCGCCTGATGAAAACCGTCGATCGCCTTGTTGGCGGCGGGATTGTCCGAGGCGAGCATCGGCAGCGGAAACAAATAGAAGAACGAAACCTGCCAGCCACGGAAGGATGCGAATAGCCAACCGGAAAAAGTCGTCGCCAGCACCAGGATGTAGAGCAGCCAGTGCACCAGCTCCGAACTCAGCCGCTGCCAGGGCGGCAAGGTGCTCTCGGGCGCGACCGGATGGGTGAGGCGCCAGATGAAGCGCAGCACGGTGAGGGCGAGGATCACGATGCCGAAGGAGATGTGCAGGTTCATGCCGACCCCCGGCTGTTGTCCGCGGTGAATATCGGGCATCAGCCAGCCGATCGGATATTGCACGAGGAGCAGCGCCACGATCAGCCAGTGAAACAGCTTCGCTGTCGTGCCGTAATGGAGGCGGGGTTTCATGTGGGTGCTAATGCGGCGTGAACTGGTTGAGGTCGTTGATGCCGATCTCTTGCTCGAGCTTGGCGACGCGGTCCACCATCATCTCGAAGCCGTCCTGGCCGAACAGCTCGTGTTCTTTCTTCTCGAAATCTTCCGCCATCGCGTCATATTCGTGGGAGGAGACGACATCTTTCAGCTTCGGGAACAGCTCGGTATCCTCACGCGCCGCGTGCGGCCGGTACATGGTGATGAAGGATTGCATCGACTGGGTGAGCTGCTTGCGGTCGTCGGCATTGGCGCGGCTGGTCGGCGCAAGGCGCAGGATGGTCTCGGTGACCTTGCGTCCCGCCTCGTGCTGGCGCTCCAGCGTGTCGACGAGGCCGGTCATTTTGCCGGCCTCGCGGAAGCGTGGGAACAGATGCTGCTCTTCCGACTTCTCATGATAGTTGTTGATAAAGTCGCGGATGATCTCGGCCGATTGCGTGATCAGCGCGGGATCGAAATCCGCGTTTGCGGAAAAATGCGTCAAACCAGCCTCGTAGAGCAGAAGCACGCGATCGAGTACGCCATGTTCACGCATCAGATCTTCCGGCGGCGTCACTTCCTCCTTGTCCATGCCGCCGCCCACCATTTCCTTCAGCTTCTCGCCGACGCCCTTTTCCTCGCCGCGCGCGGCGCCGACAAACAGGGCAGGCGCCGCGACCGCGACGATCGCGGCGCCGCCGACAGTCAAAAGCTCGCGCTTATTCGGCTTGATGATCTTCACGGTCGGGCTCCTATCGACAGGAACAGCTTTGCGGCAGGGCGGCGGCGATCAGCGCCAGGCACCCTCGTTCTTCTGCTCGTAATCCTTGAAGGCTTTCTCAAGGCCGCCCAAGACTTCGGCGGAGGTCTCGAACATCGCCCTGAGCTGCGGTTCGCTCACCTTGTCGATGTCCTGGCGCAGATGGGTTCGGATGTCGTGGAGCGCCTTCTGCATCTTCTGCGTATGGTGGCGGGGGTCACGATCTGCAGCACTGGCCATTGGCATTCTCCTCGTTGCAAATCTCCGGATTGGTCGAGCCATCTCGCGGGCACGGTTCCAGCGCCCGTCGGAAGCCGCCAAAACAACCGCCGGCCACACGGCCCGTTCCAATGGCGAAGTCGGCCAGATCCTGGGAAGGCGTGTGGCGCGCCCTGCAATTCTGCAACGTTGGACCTCAAAACGGCCTCCGCGACGCCGAGTACCCTTCCGGCCTGGCGGCCTCTCGTATATGAAAAACCGCCTCCGGATTGTGCTGATCTCATGAACAGATTGAGGGCGGTGATGGCGGCTGGGATTAATCAAATCAAAAGCCGCGACGTGACACTTTATCGACATCGATGCGGACAGGCATATTCACCGGGGCATGGCATGACAGCTCGATCTGGGACGACGCAATCCACCATGGCGGTATCGAGACGGCGATCAGCCGCTATCGTGACAGTGGCGACGGCCGTGCTGACGGTGCTGGGCGCGACCGCGCTGACGGATGCTGCCACCGCGAAGGGCGCCCGGCCGGCGCCGGTGCGGGAGGCGACCGCGCCGCGACCTGCCGGCGAGCCGATCATGGCCATCGTGTCGATCAGCGCCCAGAAGGTCACGTTCTACGACGCCGACGGCTGGATTTACCGCGCGCCGGTCTCCACCGGCACCACGGGGCGTGAAACGCCGGCCGGCGTCTTTGCCATCGTCGAGAAGGACAAGGATCACCACTCGACCATGTATGACGATGCCTGGATGCCGAACATGCAGCGCATCACCTGGAACGGACTGGCGCTGCATGGTGGGCCGCTGCCGGGCTATGCGGCCTCGCACGGCTGCGTGCGGATGCCTTACGATTTTGCGGAAAACCTGTTCGACCGGACGCGGATCGGCATGCGCGTAATCGTCGCGCCGAACGATCCGGAGCCGGTGCCGTTCTCGCATCCCTCGCTGTTCGTGCCGAATGCGCAGGCGATTGCGGCGGCGCCGGATCGCATCGGAACGCTGTCCCGCGAGGCGGCCGCGGCCACGGTTGCGGCAGACGAGGCGAAGAAGGCGGCCACGGCTGCGACGCGGGAGGCCGCAACCATCAACGCCTCGCTGCGCAAGCTGGAACAGGCCAAGAAGAATGCCGACGCCGAGGCGGCGTTTGCCGACAAGGTGCTGGCGAGGGCGAAGACCGACGATGCGAAAGCGAAGGCCGAGGAGCTGAAGGAAAAAGCCGCGGCCAAGGTGGAAGACGCCGGCAAGCAACTCGATGCCGCCAGGACCGACGCGAAGGCCAAGCTTGAGGCTGCGGCGAGCGCAAAGGATGCGGCGAAAGCGGCCGAGAGCAAGAAGAGCGATGCTACAAACGCGGAAAGGGACGCCAAGCTCGCGCTCGAGCCGGTCTCCATCTATATCAGCCGGGCGACGCAGAAGCTTTACGTCCGGCGCAACACGCACAAGGAATTGCCGGACGGCGGCGAGCGCTTCGATTTCAGCATCGAGGTGCCGGTCACCATCCGCAATCCCGACCAGCCGATCGGGACGCATATTTTCACGGCGATGGCAAAGGGCGATGACGGAGGCCTGCGCTGGACAGCGGTCACCATCGACGATGCCGACGACGCCAAGGATGCGCTCGATCGCATCACATTCCCGCAGGATGTAATCAACCGCGTGGCGACGACGGCACTGCCGCGATCCTCGATCGTCATCTCGGACGAGCCGCTCTCCAAGGAAACCAACTACCGCACCGAATTCGTCGCAGTGCTGAGCAACCAGCCGCAGGGCGGCTTCATCACGCGCAAGCCCTCGGCCCCGCCGGCGGACATGGTCGCGAATGGTGATGTCTTTATCGACAACGGCTTCGGCAACTTCTTCCGCCGCGGCGACGGCGCTCCGGTGCAACGCAATGAAGGCGGCTTTGGCTCCTTCTTCCAGCAGAGCGAGCCGCAGCCGGCTCCCCAACCCGGCACGCCGCGCCGACGCACGGGCCAGCCTTATTATCCGCCGCAACAGAGCCAGCAGGTGCAGCAGGGCTGGGGCGGTCCCCCCGGCTGGTGACAGCGGGCGGAGCGTCGCCCCGATCGCGCAACCTGGATGACAGTTGCACCGCCCGGAATCGGGACACGAGAGCTCCGATTCCGAAGTTCGTATGGTATTGCGGCTCCACATTCACGAACTTCGGAATCAAAGGAGCTCTAGCAACCTAACGATTCTGGTGCGGTTTAGAGCTTGAAGTTCCTATGACCAACCCGCGGCGAAACCGATAGGAACTTCAAATTCACCGCACTAGACTGCCTCCCTTGAAGGCCGGCCCATCTCTTTGAGGCTGGCTGCAAAAGGGAGAAGCTGAATGTCACGTCTCGCCGCCTGTCTGATCATCGCATGGTCGGTGCTACTCGCGCCGTGGGCCATTGCGCAAGACGCCCAGCCCAATCGTACCGTGCTGAAAACTGCCGACCTCACCGGCACCGACAAGGAAATCATCATCGCCGTGCTCGAAGTGCCGCCGGGGGCCGCCATCGCGCGCCACACCCATCCGGGCGAGGAGGCGGTCTATGTGCTGGAAGGCGCCAAGCTGCAAATGCCCGATGGCAAGGAGATCGATCGCCCCGCCGGGCAAGCCGGCGTCAACGTGCGCGACGTGCCGCATGCCGGCTACAAGGTGGTCGGTGACAAGCCTCTGAAAATTTTGACCGTGCACATCGTGGACAAAGGCAAACCGATGACGGTGCCGGCGCCGTAACGCCTGGCAACATAACGGCGGGCTCGAGTCCGCCGCATTTTGGCTAGTGTCCCGATTTTGAAGTTCGTATCATGGGCGACGCCCTGCTTACGAACTTCAGTGCCCGTATGACGGGCGGAAGGCCAATTCCTCGAAAAGGACTCCTGATGAACAATTGCAAGGGACTGACCGCCGCCTTTTCGATGCTGGCGATGCTGACCTGTCTGGGCCCGCAAGCCCATGCTGCCCAATGCGGCAACGGGCCCGGCGGCTTTGAGGCCTGGAAGCAGCAATTCGCCGGCGAAGCGCGTGCCAAGGGGATTGGCGCTGCCGGAATTTCGGCGCTGATGGGGACGAACTATGCGCAAGCCACCATCAATGCCGATCGCAGCCTGCACAGTTTCAAGCTCTCGCTCAATCAGTTCATGGTCAAGCGCGGCGCGGCGGCGATCGTGGCGCGTGGCCGCTCGATGAAGCAGAGGAATGCGGCGCTGTTCGCCTCGATCGAGCAGCGCTATGGCGTGCCGGCTGGGCCGCTGATTGCGATCTGGGGCATGGAGACCGGGTTCGGCAGCCAGCACGGCAATCAGAACATGATCTCCTCGATCGCGACGCTGGCCTATGACTGCCGCAGGCCGGAATATTTCACCGACCAGCTTTATGCGGCATTGAAATTGATCGATCGCGGCACGCTGTCGGCGAGCCAGCGCGGCTCGATGCATGGCGAGATCGGCCAGACCCAGTTCCTGCCCAAGACCATGCTTGAATATGGTGTCGGCAATCTCGAAAGCGCCTCAGGTGCGTTGTCCTCGACCGCGAATTATCTCAAGGCCCATGGCTGGCGCCCCGGGGCCGGCTATCAGCCGGGCCAGCCGAATTTCGCGGCGATCCAGGAATGGAATGCAGCCAGCGTCTATCAGCAGGCGATCGCGATCATGGGGCGACAGATCGACGGCGGAGAGTGAAGGGCGCACACGGCCGGTCGCCGATGAAGCATCGATTCACGGCACCTTCGAACGAACCGGGAGCGGCGCGAGCTTTCCCTTGCCGGGTGGCCGGCCGTCGCCGCTTTGGTGGCGGCCTATTGCCATGATCGCCGTGCCCATCGCGGCTGAACCGAAGGTGACAACGAACCCGAACAGCATCAGCCCGAGCGCGACCGCCGGCGAGCGGTCCGCCAGGATCAGATGGCGCAATCCGCCCATGTCGAGCCACAGCAGGCCGCCGACGAGCAGGACTGAGATCGTTACGCCGATGCCGAGATTGATGGCGAGCAGGCGAAACAGCGCAACACGAAACAAGACTGGCCGCGTGGTCACACGCATAGGCACCTCGCACCACTTGCTGCCCGGATAGTTCGCGGCGATGCGGGGCTGACGCCGATCTTACGCCGCGGAAGAAAGGGGCCTGTCACCGGTTTGGGCCGGCTTCTGCTGGCGAGCCGCAATCTTCTGCCAGAGCGCAGCGATGCTTTCGTGCGTTTGCGCCGGGATGAAGCAGTGACCTTCATGGTCGAAACCGCAGAACCGCGCCGACGAATCGCCGCGCAAGGTGGCGAGCGCCTCGTCGATCATCTCCAGGCAAGCCACCACCTGGCCGACATCGTCAAGGCGCGTATGGTACATCATGTCGAGCAGACGGAAAGCCATGACAGGCGGATTGCCATAGGAAATGGCCGGCCGGCCGAATTCGAAGAACACGTTGACGGCCGGCAGCACGGCTTCGATCTTGGCCAGGATCGCCTCGGCGTCTTCAACGCTGCAGGACACCATATGCGCCTGCCTGGATGGTTCGACCGTGGCGGAGGGCGCAAGCGGCGGCTCGGACAGGCCAAGGGCAGCAGTCACTTCTTTTTCGATCCACTGCCGAACCGGGGGCGGCGCGTTGCGAATCTGGTCAATGGTCAGCGTAATTCCAAGCATGAGCGGCTCTCCTTTGCCCTCATTGTGGAATAGGGGCCCAAAGGGCCTGTTGACGAAGATCAAGGGTTTTGCTGCCGGATGAGCGCGTTTTTTGACGGATGCGGTCTTCCGAGGGCATGATGGCCTCGATTTGGAGGTCAAAGCGGATGTTGAAAGTTCGTCTGGCGGCGGTTGCCGTCGCCCTGGCGCTTGCCGCCCCCGCTTATGCCGCCCGCTGCGGCGGCGATTTCCGCACTTTCGTGCAGAACGTCTCAGCCGAGGCCGCCGCGGCCGGCATCTCGCAGGCCACGATCACGGAAGCGCTCGGCGGTGTACAGCAGGATTTCGGTGTACTTGCCTTCGACCGCCGGCAGCGCGGTACGTTCACCAAAACCTTCGAGCAATATGTTTCCACCCGTGTCGGCAGCGGCCGCATCAATGGCGGACGGGCGATGCTGCGGCGCTACGCGGACCTGCTGTCGAGCATCGAGGCCAAATATGGCGTGCCGCGTCAGATCCTGGTCGCGATCTGGGGTCTGGAGAGCGACTTCGGCAAGGGCGACATGGGCAAACTGCCGGTGTTTCGCGTGCTCGCCACCATGGCGCATGACTGTCGCCGCACCGAACTGTTTCAGGGCGAGCTCAAGGCGGCGCTGCAAATCCTGCAGCGCGGCGACCTGCCGCTGCGCGAAATGATCGGCGCCTATGCCGGCGAGATCGGGCAGACGCAATTTCTGCCGTCGTCCTACATCAAATACGGCGTCGATTTCGATGGCGACGGCCGCGTCGACCTGCGCCACAGCGTTGCCGACGTGCTCGCCTCGACCGCGAACCTTCTGCACACCAACGGCTTCAAGATGGGCGCGCCCTATGGCGAGGGCTCGGCCAATTTCGAGGCGATGCGCGAGTGGAATCACGCGGTGATCTACCGCAAGACCATCGCCTATTTCGCCGATCAACTGGTCGGGAGGTGAACCGCCATGTCGTTCGCGTTTCTGTTGACGTCCCTGATCGTGGTCGCTTCGCCCGGCACCGGCGTGCTTTACACGCTGGCGACCGCGCTGAGCGGCGGCGCGCGGGCGGCGGTCGCGGCCAGCCTCGGCTGCACACTCGGCATTTTGCCGGCGATGCTGGCGGCAATGGTTGGGCTCGCCGCGGTGCTGCATACCAGCGCCTTGGCCTTTGCCACGCTGAAATGGCTGGGTGTTGCCTACCTGTTGTACATGGCCTGGCAGCAGCTCGGCGCGCGCGGAGCGCTGTCGGTCGAGGCGCGCTCGGATGCCACCACGGACGCGCGGGTCATCGCGAGGGGGTTTCTGATCAACATTCTCAACCCGAAACTCTCGATCTTCTTCCTCGCATTCCTGCCCCAGTTCATCTCGGCAGACGAGGCCCATCCGCTGGTGTGCATGCTTGAGCTTTCCACAACCTTCATGTTCATGACCTTCGCGGTGTTCGTGCTGTATGGGTTGTTTGCCGCGAAAGTTCGCGACCACATCGTCAGCCGGCCGGAGGTAATGACGTGGCTGCGTCGGGCCTTCGCGGGCGGTTTCGCGCTGCTGGGCGCCAAGCTGGCGTTCGCGGAGAGGTGAGGGGAAGTTCACTATCTTCCGTCATTGCGAGGAGCCCGCGATAAAATTGCGAAGCAATTTCGCGCTGGAGCGACCAGCAATCCAGAATGCTGCTGCCGCTGAACTGGATTGCGGAGCCCGTCATCGGGCGCGCATTCGCGCGACCCGTTGGCTGACGCTCGCAATGACGGCGAGAACAGACCTGTTCACTTCCCCCGCTTCGACATTTTCTCGATCCGCCTGGCCATCACCTTCCAGTAGGTGGCGGGGCGCAGGCGCTGCAAGATGTCCATGAAGCGGGCGTCGTTGCCGATCAGGATGCGCGGCTCGTTGTTTTCGATGCCCCTGATGATCCGCCGCGCCGCGTCTTTCGCCGACGTCTGCGCGATGGCGTCGAAGCGTTCGATCGCCTGCGAGCGCCGCTCGTTGCCGCTGATGGCCGAACCGGTGCGCGAGTTGCGCACGATATTGGTCTTGATGCCGCCGGGATGCACCACGGAAAGCCGGACCGGGCTGCCAGCCCCTTGCAGCTCGTGACGCAGCGCTTCGGAAAAGCCGCGGATGGCGAACTTCGCCGCCGAATAGGCGGTCTGGCCGGGCGGGGCCATGATGCCGAAAATCGAGGAGACATTGACGATGTGGGCGGCGGATTGGTTTGACAGATGCGGCAGAAAAGCTCGCGTCGCATGCACCGCGCCCCAGAAGTTGATGTTGAACAGCCACTCCATCTGGATCTGGTCGATTTCGTGAAACAGTCCGAGCAGTGAGACGCCGGCATTGTTGATGAGGATGTTCAGCGACGGATGGGCGGCGATCACCTCGCGCGCAAAGCCTGCGATCTGTTCGGGATCGGCGACATCCACGCGGTGAAGGCTGATCTTTCGCGGCGAACTCCTGGCGATGTCGGCGGCGAGCGACTGCAGGCCGGCCTCATCGCGATCGGCGAGCGCCAGGTCGGCTCCGCGCCCGGCGAGTTCAACCGCCAGCGCCCGGCCGATGCCGCTCGCGGCACCCGTGACGGCGACGGTGGCTCCAGGGATCGCGGTCATTATCAGCTACTCCGATGCAGGCGATTTCTGCCAGTGAAAGCGGATCGGCAGACCACATCAAGCGAAATGAAAGCCGAAACGAAAAAGGCGAGCCGGAGGCCCGCCGTTTTCTAGGTGCCCGGGCAGAGCGAGGCTCTACCCGGGCAGAAAGAAGTATCGAAGTTACTTCTTCTTCGCCTTCTTGGCCTTTTTCGCCTTCTTTGCCTTCTTCGCTTTCTTAGCCATAGCATCCTCATTTGAGTTAATGGATTGAACGCGACTCGAGGCATGCTCGGCGGAGGGCCAGCCTCGCAACATCCTCAGTTGTAATCCCAGCAGATTCGTGAGCGTCTGCCCCGCGCTGTCACGCCTGTGTCATCGCGTTATCCACAGAAGTTAGCGGTTTTGGCCCGTTTTTGGCGCGTGCATCGCCATCGCCTGTTTCAAATCGCGTCACGTGCGCGATGAAGCCGAGCTCCGAGACGCCTCCCTCGTGGTGAGTCCGAGGTTAATGTCGGCGATCTGAAGGACGCCGCGCACGACTTTCAGCATTTCACAACCACGCCGTGGATTTGGTTTCCAAAGGTGAGACTCCGTTAATCGCCTTGGCTGCATGTTGCTCGGCAAGACTACGGGGATAGTCATCGCACCGGGGCGGCTTGAAACGGGGAGACAGGGCGATGGTCGCTCTGAACTTGAAATGTTGAACGTTCCGACGCTCTGGGCGGCGTTCGTCATCAATTTCCTCGCGCTCGGTCTGATCTGGGCCTACATCTTCCATAGCTATCCAAGCCTTGAAGCGGCGCGGTACTGGACCGGCTCGGCTTTCGCGGCCGTCGCGGCGGCGCTGATCGGGATGGCGGCGTCGTTCGAGCAGTCACTCTTGTTGCTGTCGTTTGCCGGCACCGCGGCAATCTCGGCCTCCTGCCTGCTGGCGATGGGCGTTCGGCAGTTCTACGGCGAGCCGGTGCGCTGGCGGCAGATGGCTGCGATTACGGCATTCGCATTCGCCGGTTTTCAGGTCTTCACGTTCGGCTATGCCAGCGCGAACGGCCGCATCCTGATCTACTCGGCGGGCTTGATCCTGCCCATGCTCCTCGCCCTCAACCTGCTGCTGCAAAGGCGCGACGGCCGGATCAATGCCGGCGCGCGGCTGGCGGGCTTCGTGGCGATGGCGATCGTCGCCATTTGCGCCCTTCGTGCCGTCAGCAAGCTGTTGCAGGCGGGCGGCGATTTCAATTTCCTCCACTTCAACGCGCCGCAAGCCGTCATGGTGTTGGCGCTGATCTTCCTGTCGATGGTCTGCAACTTCGGCTTCCTGTTGATGGCGATGGACCGTTTGCGCAACGAGGTCGCCGATCTTGCGCTGATGGACGACCTCACCGGCGTCGGCAACCGGCGCCAGTTGCTGCAACGTCTGACCGAGGAATGCGCCAGATCCGATCGCAGCAAACAGCCGTTTGCGCTTCTGGTCATCGACATCGACAACTTCAAGACCATCAACGACACCCACGGTCATGCCGCGGGCGATGCCTGTCTGCAGCACTTCACGCTGATGGCCCAGACGCGGCTGCGGCCGGGCGATCTGCTCGCGCGCACCGGCGGCGACGAATTCTGCATCATGCTGCCGGCTTCCACGCTGCGCGAGGGTGCTGTCATCGCGCGCCGCATCATCGAGGTGTGCCGCGAGGATGCCGCCGGCTGTGTCGGCAACGAGGTCCCGCTGTCGGTGTCGGTCGGGGTCGCGCAATGGACGCGCGACGTCGGCGCCTTCCCGGATCGGCTGATTGCCGCGGCCGACCACGCGCTCTATGTCGCCAAGAAAGAGGGGCGCGATCGCTTCTCGGTCTACGAGCCGGTCCCGACCCTGGTGCCGGATATCGCGCCGATGCGGCTTCAGGCCTGAAGCCTCGACGGCCAATTGCCGGCTTGATCTGCGACCGGTGCCGCGCATAGTGCCGGCATGGGTCTTCGTTTGCTGTTCGCCGCGTGCGCTCTGCTGCTGTCGGTTCCGGCCTCGGCCGGCGAGCCTTCGCTGGAGGCGATCGCGCGTTCTTCCGGCACGCCGGACATTCCGGGCCTGAAGGTGGTCTGGCTCGCACCGTGGGGCGATGTCGAGAAGGCGCACCCGTGGGCGAACATCATCGTGCATCA
>NZ_DASSRP010000159.1:0-15008 GCF_035701725.1 Bradyrhizobium sp. | reverse complement strand
ATCAGTTCGCCCTTGACGCCGCGCAGCTCAGGTTGCGTCTCGCGCGCCGCCAGGCCGCGGCAATCGATCACGATGCCCCCGTCACCCTGGACATCATCAGGCTCGACGTCGCTGTTGAATCGAACCGTGCCGCCGGCCTCGCGAATCCTGGCGTGGATTTCGGGCAGGATCCTGCGCGGTTCGACATGGCCTTCGTCGGGGTAAAAAAGCCCGTCGCGGAAACGTCCTTCGAGCGACGGTTCGATGGCGGCGATTGCCTGCGCATCGAGCTTTCGATGCCCGCTCGTCAGCCGCGCGAAGCGTTCGAAGTCGGCGCGGTCGCGCGCATGCGCCACCACCAGCGAACCGTTGAACGGGGTTTGCGGAAAATAGTCGCGCCAGAGTTTGAGCGAGCGCAGGCCGAGGCGCACGATCACGGGCTCGGAGACTTCCGCCTCGCAATAGGGCGCGAGCATGCCACCGGCCCAGTGGCTGGTGGACTGCGTCATGGCGGCGTCACTGCGCTCGTGTAGCGTCACGCGGCGGCCGGAACGCGCGAGCAGCAACGCATGCCAGGCACCTGCGATGCCTGCGCCGATCACGGAAACCGGGGAATCCCCCCGCGGGGTCTTTGAATTCTGGTACATCCCTGTCCCTTCGCCGGCATGACCCGGATCAGGTTCAAAGGGTCACCGCGGTCTCCTGGTCCCACTGGACATAATCCTTCGGATTAGTCCGGGACCCGGAGGGTGCGGTCTCTCAGCTCCTCGTCGGAGCTCCCCTCGGAACAGCCTCAATTTAGGCCCGAATGCGGAGGTGTCAACGCGGCTTGAACCGGTTTGCTCCTATTCGACCCGCGATGCACGACTTTTGGAACCCGCCCGCGTGCCCTGGACGCGCTGCAGCGCGCGAGCGGTGCGCCGCAGCTCCGGGATCCATTTGGCTTGGGTCCCGGACCAGCGGCGCGTCATTTCATGCCGCGCCGCATCCGGGACAGGAGATATGCCTATTCACCCACTACAGGCGCGATCACCAGCGGCTCCGAAGGCCTGCTATGTGCCATCCGCTGCCGCTTGGCGGCGTAGTAGTAGCCGCCGGCATAGTAGGCGACCGTCCTGTTCTGGTCGCCGCCCGCGGCGCGATAGGCGCCGGCCAGATATTTCACTGCATAGGTCAGGTTGGTTTCGGGATCGCGCAGGCCTTCCGCCGAGCCGGTGTAGCCAAGGCCGCGCGCGGTCGCGAGCTTGATCTGCATCATGCCCATGGCGCCGCCGCGTCCCACCAGGCCCGGCCGGTAGCGGCTCTCGCGTACGATGACGCGGTGCACCAGTTCGACCGGCACGCCGTTCGCCTGCGCGTGTCGCGCGACCATCTCCTCGTACTGGCTGCGCTGGGCATAGGCCGCAGCGGGAAACAGCAGGGCGAGCGCGAGCGCAAGCGAGGGGAACATCAATAGACGCTTCATGGGTGGGGCGACCTTTCGGCGAATAACCGGCGTATTTGGCAATGCAATGCGATGGACGTGGCAGGGATGTGGCGGAACTCGGCGTGGCATGCAAGGGTTCCGAATATGCATGAGCATCGCATGCAGGGTTCGCGCCGCTGATTTCAATTCGAATGCGCGACAAATTTGATTTCATCGCGTCGTCACGTCGCGGTGACGTCGCCGTCGAAATGCCCCATTACTCTTTCATCAAGTCTCGTCCGCGAAGGCGTTGCTTCGGGCAGCAATCCTGTCCCATCGGTCTTCCGGCAAAGACGACATCGCACCAAGAATATCAAGATCAAGAAACGGGAGGTACGCCAATGACCGGATCAGGACTCCGTTCGTTGCCCAGGGGAAACCCCTGCGCCCAATGCGGCCGTTCGATCGCGCTGCCAGAATGGGTCGAGCACGAACCCGGTCGTACCTTTTACCTGTGGCGCTGCATGGCCTGCGACTACCATTTCGAGTCGGTCGCCTATTTCGATTCAGAAGAGGCCGACGACGCGATCGCGGCATAGCGCGACAGGCGCGCCAGCGCAAACTAGAGATTTCATTCCGCCGCCTGCTGGCTGACCACCTGCCGGACCGGCAACGCGATGCGCACGATCAGCCCGTGCGGCTGGCGGTCGTGCAGCGAGAGTTCGCCGCCATGCGCCAGCGCGATGGCGCGCGCGATCGAAAGTCCGAGTCCGAAGCCGGTGGTATCGTCCATGTTGCGGGCGCCGTCCCCGCGCACGAACGGCTCGAGCATGACCTCCTTGCGGGCGTCGGAAATGCCGGGGCCGTCATCCTCGACCTCGATGGTCGCGGTATCCGGCAAGACCGTCAGGCGAATGGTCGCGTGCGCGCCGTAGCGGACCGAGTTCTCCACCAGGTTGGTGACGCTGCGGGTCAGATCGTCCGGTCGCACCGTCGCCATCGCGTGCTGCGGGCCCTCATACGTCACCTTGTGGCCGACATCGACGAACTGATCGGCGACGAGCTGCAAGGTCGAGGCGATATCGGTCAGCGTCATCGCCTCCAGCCTGCGGTCGTTGCGCAGGAACGACAGCACCGCCTCCAGCATCGAGCGCATCTGGTCGAGATCGCTCATCATGCGGCGGCGATGTCCCTCGTCCTCGATGAATTCGGCGCGCAGCCGCATCCGCGTGATCGGCGTGCGCAGGTCGTGGCTGATCGCGGCCAGCATCTTGGTGCGGTCGTCGATCAGAGCCGAGATGCGTTCGCGCATCCGGTTCAGCGCTTTTGCCACGGAGCGGATCTCTTCCGGACCGCGTTCGGGAAGCGAGGCTGCCGCGCCATTGACGCTGAAGTTCTCGGCCGCCTTGGCGAAGGCCGACAGCGGCGCGGTCAGCGCCCGCGTCGCCCACAGGCTGAGCAGGCTGACGCTGACGATCGCAAACAACAGCGTCGCAAACCACAGGCCGCCCCAGAACAGCCGTGGCCGTGGATCGCGCAACATCCGCGCCGAGATCATCGCGCCGTCGGGCAGCACGACGCCGACCCGCTGATGCTTCTGGTCGTTGGCAAGCGGAAAGATGCGATAGCTCGCATCGAGCCGCCGGTGCAGGCCGTGCAGGTCAAAGCTTTCGGGCTCGTCGGCTTGAGGTGCGGGGCCGGCCGGCAACGGCTGGATATCGAGCTTCGGAAAGGCGCGCGCCAGATCCGAAAAAATCCGCGGGCGCTCGCTGGCCGGGGCTGTGCCGAGCAGTTGCACGGCGGCGGCGAAATGCGCGTGGCCGCGGTCGATGCTCGGATCCGGCTGTTCCGGCTGATCCGGCCGGCTGGTCAGGAAGATGATGGTCAGGATGAGATGAATGGCCGCAATCGAGGTGATCACCAGCGCGGTGATCTGCCCGCTGATGGTCTTCAACCTCAGAAAGTCGACCAGCTTCATTTGGCTGTATCGAGCGGCGCCGCCGCGGGCTCGACCGTCGGCGTGAACAGATAGCCGCCCGAGCGCACGGTCTTGATCATGCTGGAATCCTGCGGATCGGTTTCGATCTTGCGGCGGATGCGGCTGACCAGCACGTCGATCGACCGTTCGAAAGAACCGGCGTTGCGGCCCTGCGTCAGGTCGAGCAGGCTGTCGCGCGACAGCACCCGGCCCGGGCGTTCGCAGAAGGCGCGAAGCAGATCGAATTCGGCCGAGGTCATCGCGACGCGGGCGCCGGCCGGATTGCGCAATTCGCGCAGGCGGAAGTCGATCCGCCAACCCTGGAACGAGAGCGCGGTTGCGCCCATCATGGCGCTTGCGGTTTGCGCCGCGGCCTGACGGCGCAGCACCGCATTGATGCGTGCGAGCAGTTCGCGCGGGTTGAAGGGTTTGGCGAGATAGTCGTCGGCGCCCATCTCAAGGCCCAGGATGCGGTCGACGTCCTCGCCGCGCGCGGTCAGCATGATGATCGGCACCTGCGACTCGCCGCGAATCTTGCGGCACAGGCTGAGACCGTCCTCGCCGGGCAGCATGACGTCGAGGATCACGAGGTCGACGCGATGGTCGGCCATGGCGCGGCTCATCTCGCGCCCGTCATTGGCCGTGGTGACGTTGCAGGAGTTGTTGCGGAGATATTTCGCGATCAGAGCCCGCGTTTCGCGGTCGTCTTCCACGACGAGAATGTTGGGTGGCACGGGTGGCATCTCTAATCCTCTGCCCGACAATAACGGCAATGGGGGTGCTTTTTTGTTTCCAGATATTTCCGGGCTCGCAGGCGCAATGCCACGCAACATGTAAGCTTTTGCAAGATGGACGCGCTCTCCGGAAAGATGTCCTGTCACGTCGAGGCGATCCCCCCAGCGTGGTGGTTCAGAAGTCGCATCATAGTTGCCGCAACTTCGTCAAGCGGGCTTCTGAACCAAAGCCACCTTGGATCAGCAGCTTTACCCCTGTCCGTTCGCTTCCGAAGTTCGAAGACGTGGCTTCCGCAAGCTGATGCGAACGTCGGAAACGGGACACTCGCACGGCCTCGACAGCGAAATGCGCGCGGCGGCCTGAAGCGGTCGCTGAACTGAAGACGCGGGGACGCAACTGAGCGCTTTTCGCGTTCGCGAATGGCGGAACCTGCTGTTCCCCGGGAATAGATACCGCGATGCAAGCAAACGAAATACGGGAACCGCGGAACAGCGATTGGAGCTTTGTGTTTTCCCTTCACCTTTTGGCTAAGGAGGAACACATGTTTGCAAAAACTATCACCGCGGCGCTCGCCAGTACGGCACTGCTCGCAACCGTCGCCTCGGCGCAGACGCCGGCCCCATCTACCGCTCCGTCGGCGGACAAGACGTCGACTTCGACCACGATCTCGACGTCGCAGTTGCAAGGCGATTGGCGCGCCTCGAAGGTCGTCGGCCTCAGCGTGTACAACGACAACAACGAGAAGGTCGGCTCCATCAACGACCTGTTGATGGACAAGAGCGGGAACATCAAGGCCGTGGTGCTTGGCGTCGGCGGCTTCCTCGGGATGGGCGAACATCTCGTCGCCGTTCCGTTCGAGAAGGTGAAGTTCTCGACCGAGCCGGTCGCCTATACCGGCACCGCGAGCACGGGTACCCCCGGTGCTGGCGGCAGCAGCACCACCCGCCCGCCGGCCTCTCCGCCGACCACGACGGGTTCGGCAAGCACGAGCAGTGCGCCGGCCAGCAAGTCCAATCCTTGGTATCCCGATCACGCGGTGTTCAATGCGAACAAGGACGAGCTGAAGTCGATGCCGGAATTCAAGTATTCGGAGTGATGCTGAGCGCGGCAGCGGCCCGCAAGGCATGAGAAAGCGCGCCCGGTTTTTGCCGGGCGCGCTCGCTTGTGCAGGACCCTGCGCCTTGCAGCGCCGTTATCCCGACGTGAGGACAGAGGCGTCTGCCTCAGACCGAACGGGAGGACGACATGACCGAAAGCGTCTACAAAGTCATTGAACTGATCGGTACCAGCAAGGAATCGTGGGAGAAGGCGGCCGCGGCTGCCCTCGAAAGGGCGGGGAAGACGCTGCGAGACCTTCGCGTGGCCGAGGTCGTCAAGCTCGACCTGCAACTTGACGCCAACGGCAAAGTTGAAGCCTACCGCGCCAAGCTCAACGTCTCCTTCAAATACGAAGATTGAGGAGCGCACAGCTTCAGGGGTTCGAACCAAGAAAAGCGCGTCCGGCGGTTTCGGGCGCGTTTTTTGATGCCGGTTCAAACCTGCCGATTATCTGCGCGCTGTACCGGGTTGTGCGGGTTCAGCGGCACCAGTTGGGCAGCTTTGCTGACCTATATTTGTTGTAAATTCACCACTCCCGGCGGCAAAATGCGACGGAATCGGGCAAAGCGACAACGTTGCTGATCATTTCCCGCCGTCGCGGCGTTATGCTGGCGGCCGAATTGCTGCCTTGAATTGAGTCCTTGGGGGGAATTTCATGCAGAAGATCGCTTTGCTGCTTTCGGTGGTGGCCTTCGGAACCACGAGCGCAATGGCCGCAGATTTGCCGGTCAAGGCGCCGCCGCCTGTGTTCCTCCCTGAGTACAGCTGGACCGGAGTTTACGTCGGAGCCAATTTCGGCGGCGCGTGGACCTCGCAGAGTGCGTTCTGGCCCAACGGTTTTGGAACACTGAACTTCAACCATGACGGGTCTTTCGGCGTCGGCGGATTGCATGCCGGGGCGCAATACCAGTGGGCCAACAACTGGGTGTTAGGGTTGGACATCTCGTGGTTTAGCGGCTTCAAGGACACGCAGGTCGTCGGCACGCCAAATGCCGGTTGCCCTAACCCCGCTGACTTCTGCGCTGCAGGTTTAGCCAGTGTTGTGACGGTAGGGCCGCGCCTCGGCTACGCGTTCCGGGACTTTCTCGTCTACGGCACAGCCGGCTATGCGAGCGGAGAAATCAACGTGAGCGCGGTCACCCCGGGTGGCGTGTTCGACGATTTTAGCAAGCGCAAGGGTGGCTGGTTCGCCGGCGCCGGCGTCGACTATGCGGCCTGGAAAGGCAGGCAAACCGCAATCATCGTCGGTCTTGAATACAAGCATATCGACCTCGGTACCGCCTCGATGAACAGTCCGGCAGATGGCGTTCCATTCTGTGCCGGCGATTGCCGTCTGGTCAAAACCAGTGCGGATGTGGTTCAGGCGCGCTTCTCATTGAAGTGGGATCCGATCACCCCGCTTGGTCCGGTGGTCGCGAAGTACTGAGCGGACACTGTCGTTCGCAAAAGTGAAAGGCCCCGACTTCGGTCGGGGCCTTCTTTGTTGGTACGATGCGGTCTTGTCCCGGCGAGGTCGACGACCTCAGTTGGTCTTCACCAGCGGGCAATTGCCCTTGTCGAGCGGACGGAATGCCTCGTCGCCGGGAACCGTGGCGAGCAGCTTGTAAAGATCCCACTCGCTCTTGGATTCCTCGGGCTTCTTGACCTCGAACAGATACATGTCGTGGACCATGCGCCCGTCGATGCGGATCTTGCCGTTCTTGGCGAAGAAATCGTTGATCGGCATGGCGCGCATCTGCGCCATTACCTTCTGCGAATCGTCGGTGCCGATCGCCTCGATCGCTTTCAGGTAATGCATGGTCGCCGAGTAAAGACCGGCCTGGATCATGGTCGGCATGTGGCCGACCTTCTCGTTGAAGCGTTTGGAGAAGGCGCGCGTCTCGTCGTTGGTGTCCCAATAGAAGGCGTCGGTGACGATCAGCCCTTGCGTCGCCTTGATCCCGAGCGAATGCACGTCGGTGATCTCCGTGAGCAGCGCGATCATCTTCTGTCCGGCCTGGGTGATGCCGAACTCGGCCGCCTGCTTCAGCGCGTTCTGGGTGTCGCCGCCGGCATTGGCGAGGCCGATCACCTTGGCCTTGGAAGATTGGGCCTGCAGCAGGAACGAGGAGAAATCCGAATTGTTGAGCGGATGCCGCACGTCGCCGAGCACCTTGCCGCCGTTCTCCTTCACGACATTGGCCGCATCGCGTTCCAGCGCCATGCCGAACGCGTAGTCGGCGGTGACGAAGAACCAGGTGTCCTCGCCGCGCTTGACCATCGCCTTGCCGGCGACGTTGGACAGCGAATAGGTGTCGTAGGTCCAGTGCACGGTGTTGGGCGAGCAGGCGACGCCGGTCAGATCCGAGGTGCCGCCGCCGGAGTTGATGTGGATCTTGTTCTTTTCGCGCGTCAGCGCCGAGATCGGCAGCGCCACGGAAGAGGTGGGCACGTCGAAGATCGCATCGACTTTTTCGTTGTCGTACCAGCCGCGGGCGATGCTGAGCGCGACATCGGGCTTGTTCTGGTGGTCGGCGGAGACCACCTCGACCGGCTTGCCTTTGACCTTGCCGCCGTAATCGGCGACCGCCATCTGCGTGGCGACCAGCGAGCCCTTGCCGGTAGCGTCTGCATAAAGGCTCGACATGTCGGTCAGCACGCCGATCTTGACGACGTCATCGGAAATCTGCGCGTTCGCCGCCCCGCCGGATGCGGCAAGGGCAAATCCGGCCGCAAGTCCGGTGATCAGCGTGGCCGCAAATGATCTCATCATGTTTTCTCCCTGGGCATTGTCTGTTTGTTTTTGATCTTGATGGCCTGTTGTAACCGGCTTCGGCGCCGCCCGCCAAGCCTCAAAAGCCGTCAGCACGGCGCGTTAACCCTCTCCCAGAACAAGGAGAGGGTCAGTCGGCCAAGGTTCCTAAAACCCGGGCAGCGATGCGACGGTGACGTTGATGGTGCCGGTAACCTCGGCGATCAGCCGCAGCGTTTTGGAATCGTAGGCGATGTCGGAAAGGCCGAGATTGTCGATCTCGGTTGTCACGCGCAGGCTGCTGTCGTTCTTTTGCAGATCGGCGATGGCGCTTGCCATCATCTTTTGCGCATCGCCGAGGAACGGCTTGAGGTCGACCGTGGTCTTCTCGGCGAGGGTCTTTTGCAGATGCGGCATGACGGCGCGTGCTGCCGCGCCGAGCAGTCCAAAGGCAGCCTCCGACTCCAGCGCCATCTCGACATTGGCAAGCCGCAGGATCTGGTTCTTCTGGTCGAGCACCGGTTTGCCCCAGATGTAGACGGTGGCCTCGCCGCCGAACGAGATGAAGCTGGCCTTTTCCCTGGCGTTGATCAAAAGCGAAATCAACAGCCGGTCGCCGGACGCCGCCACCTGCACATTCTTCACGGTCACGTCGGTCGAACCCGATCCGTCCTCGGGAAAGTGACGCCCGATCAGTTGCGCCTCGACGAGCTTGTCGACATCGGCAAAGGGAATGTCGATCGGGATGCCGATGCTGACGATCGGCTGCGTCGGCGGCACGATCGAAAGTTTTTCCGGGAACGGACACATCGGCGTGGTTTCTTTCGGCGTGATGCGGGTTTCCGCCTCGATGCCGATGGTCATGGTGATGGCGCTCGCACTGACATTTGGCTGCACGGCGACCGCCCGCGTCGGCCGCAATTCCAGCCACAGCGGCGGCGCCGAAGCGTTGCCCGCGGTGAGCGGAATAGAACGGCAGGCCTTGCTCCACTGAATTCGCGCGTTGCGCTCGAACGAGGGGTCGTTGCGAATCCGGTTGCCGGCGGCGTTGATCTGATCGGCGACGTTCTTGTCGATCAACGGCTTCACTTGCGCCGGCACGCTGACGCGGGCGCCGGCCACCGAAAGGTTGGTGTCGCCGAGATTCACCTGACCCGCGAGGTTGGGTTCGATGCGCCAGGCGGCGGCGAATTTCGGCCGCGACGTCACGGTGACATTGCCCTTGATCTCGGCGGAGGCATTGACCCCCTTGATGTTGATGCTGCCGATCTGCTTGGCGAGGTTGCCGCCGATCAGTCCGCCGATGGCGTCGCCGACCGCGCCGGTGGTTTTGGCGGCCAGCGAACCCGTGACGTTCAGTTTTCCGCTCAAGCCCGTCGTCAGCGACAGCACGTCCTGGCCGCCGGCAACGCCGATCGGGCCGCGCGAGGCGGTCCAGCCGATGTCGGCGTTTTGCAGCACCTGCGCCACCGGATTGTCGGCCTTGCCGGAAAAGTTGCGCGGCGTGCCGCGGTCGGCCGTATCGCGAATGGCGCTGATCGGAATGGTGACCTGCGCCAGGATCACGGAGCTGCGCGGGGCGGGCGGCAGCGGCGGCAAGTCGACGACAGCCGGGCGGAAGGCCGAGCCGCTCGGAGAAAGCCAGTTCATCGCCAGCAGACTGGCGATGAACGAGACCGCGAGCACCGCGGCCCCGATCAGAATGACTTTCAGACGCATCGTCCCCCCGGACAGATTCGACAAGACTCTATAGGGCCGGGGTGAGGGGCGCTACCCCGCTTACCGGTAACTCGACCAGCCCAAGATATGGTCGAACCCTCGGGCCGCAATATGGTCGGATTGTTTCTACGAAGAAAACCAAAGCCTTACAAAAGCAAGAAAGGCGCGGGGGGACGCCGTGCCTCTCTCCAGATGGGACTTGGGGGAAAGTCCCGGGAACCTGATCTTTCCGGTTGCGGACTTCTGGCCCGCCCGCACTAGCCGCGTTGGCGGAGCGAATTGTCGGCGCGGCGATCCATCGGCAGTACGATCACCTTGGTGCCGACGCTGACGCGCGAATAGAGATCGCTGACATCCTGGTTGGTGAGGCGGATGCAGCCGGAAGATACATGGCTGCCGATCGTCGACGGCTGATTGGTGCCGTGGATGCGATACACCGTGCCGCCGAGATACATCGCGCGCGCGCCAAGCGGATTGCCGGGGCCGCCGGCCATATGACGCGGCAGATAGGGCTGGCGCGCGATCATCTCAGGCGGCGGAGTCCAATCCGGCCATTCGGCTTTCTTGGTGATCGTCTGCACGCCCGACCAGGTAAAGCCGTCGCGGCCGACGCCGATGCCGTAGCGGATCGCCTGTCCGTTACCGAGCACGTAATAGAGATAGGTGTTGGGCGTATCGATGATGATCGTGCCGGCCGCTTCGCGGCTCGCATAGTTGACGGTCTGGCGCTTGAAGCGCGCGGGCAACTCGAACGGCGCGTCGGCCTGGTCTGATGGAGCCGGCTGAACGGCCTGCGGTTGTTCGATCGAGGGGAAGGGAAACAGCGGCAAAGGTGCAGCGCCGGCAGAACCGGTCAACGCAATCGCGCCAGCGATCAGCATGAGGCCCGCGAAAGCGCGGCGCGAATGCGAGACGAGATCACGAGATCCGAACATCTGTCGCTCCTTGTTGTTATGGGCTTGCGCGACCGTTGCTGCCGCGTCGTTGGGATCAATCCTTAAGGGAAAATCATTGCGGGACATTTTCGCGGGACGGCGAAAATGCCTGCATCGCGTTCATCAATTATTTCATCTCACTGTCATGAAGCGGCTGGAACGGCGCCCGCAAAGTCTTAACGACAGCGAAAACTGGGCGTCATGCGAAATTCGAGGCCGTTAACCTCTATGACGTCACACGCTTGAAATATCTCTGACGCAACGTCGCGCCGAAAAGAATCAGCAGGGCTGAATCGGAAGGCATTGGCGATGCGAATCTTGGTCGCGACAGACGCTTGGCATCCGCAGGTTAACGGGGTGGTGCGCACACTGACCTCGTTGCAGCGCGCGGCCGGTCCGCTCGGCGCCGACATTACGTTTCTGACGCCGGAAGGTTTTCCGTCGATGGAGCTGCCGACCTATCCGGGTCTGCGCATCGCCTGGCCGCACCGGCGCGAGATCGCGCGGCGGATCGAGGCTGCGAACCCGGAAGCCATTCACATCGCGACCGAAGGTCCCGTCGGCTGGGCGGTGCGGGCCTATTGCCGGCGCCGTGGACTTGGCTTCACGACGTCCTACACGACGCGCTTTCCGGAATATATCAGGGCGCGCGCGCCGATTCCGGCTTCGGTCAGCTACGCGGTGCTGCGTTATTTCCATAATGCGGCGGCAACGACGATGGTCGCGGTGCCGTCCCTTTATAATGATCTGTCCGCGCGCGGCTTCCGCAAGCTCGGCTTCTGGGGCCGCGGCGTCGACACCAGGCTGTTCAACCCGGATCATCCGGCAACGCTCGATCTGCCGCGCCCGATCTTCATGACCATGGGACGTGTCGCCATCGAAAAGAACATCGAGGCGTTTCTGTCGCTCGATCTGCCCGGTTCGAAAGTCGTGGTCGGCGACGGCCCGCAGCGTCAGGAGCTCGAGCAGAAATATCCCGACGTGAAGTTCCTCGGCGAAAAGAAGGGTGCGGACCTCACCGCGCATCTGGCCGCCGCCGACGTCTTCGTATTCCCGAGCCTCACCGATACGTTCGGCGTCGTGCAGCTCGAGGCGCTCGCCTGCGGCACGCCGGTCGCGGCGTTTCCCGTCACCGGCCCGATCGACGTCATTGCCGATCATCCGATCGGCGCGCTCGACAACAACCTCGGCGCCGCGTGCCTGCGCGCGCTGACCATGTCTCGCGATACTTGTCGCCAGTTTGCGCTGGAGCGTTCCTGGGAAAACAGCGCGCGTCAGTTCATCGGTAACCTGAGTGCTCTGCAGTCCAGCCGCACGCTGCGGCCGGTCGCGATCGCAACCGAAAGCCATGCAGTGGGTGGCTAAGAATAGAAGTCAGGACCACACATCAGAGGCCGGATCGGGCAACGCCGGATCGGCCATACCAAAGGAAAACGAGAAAACGACGATGGCAGAGAGCATCAAGCTGGACGGCACCGAACTCGACTTCGACCGCGAAATGGTCGAGCAGGCCTATGACCGTTGGGCGCCGGTTTACGACCTCGTGTTCGGCGGCGTGTTCTCCAAGGGCCGCGACGCCGCGATCCAGGCCACCAACAAGATCGGCGGCCGCGTCCTCGAGGTCGGCGTCGGCACCGGCATTTCGCTGCCGCTTTATTCGCCGAACCTGCGGATCTTCGGCACCGATATTTCGGAAGCCATGCTCAACAAGGCGAGAAAGCGCGTCGCCGAGCAGAAGCTGAAGAATGTCGAGGGGCTCGCGGTGATGGACGCCGAGAAGCTCGAATTCGAGGACAATTCCTTCGACGTCGTGATGGCACAATATGTCGTGACCGCCGTGCCGAATCCGGAAGCCGCGCTCGATGAATTCGCCCGCGTGCTGCGGCCGGGCGGCGAACTCATCATCCTGACCCGCGTCAGCGCCGACGAAGGCTTGCGCCGCTTGATCGAGCAGAGCCTGCAGCCGGTGGTTCGTCATCTCGGCTTCCGCACCGCCGAGTTCGCCTGGTCGCGCTACACGAGCTGGCTTTCGGGCGCGAAAAACGTCGAGCTGGTGGAGCGGCGCTTGATCCCGCCGCTCGGGCATTTCTCGCTCGTTCGTATCCGGAAAGTCGCCAAGCCGAGCTAAGGCGCTAACGCCTTGTTAGTCCGGCAAAGTTTTATGACAGCGACGTTGCGTGAAGTTTTGTGACATTATGATGATGTCACACACGAGACATCGAAATCCTGTAAAGTTCCTGCGACTCACCTTTTGGGGAAGACCATGATCAAGAATTTCCTGGAGCAGCTGCGGATCCAGCGCTGGGATGACCATCGCTACTATCACCACAGCCGGATCAACCAGAGCCTGCACTTCGTCAGCGCCGTGAGTTTCCTCATCGGCTACGTGATGATGTTCTTCGATCCCTTGATGTCGGCCTTGATCGGCTGGCTGGTCTCGATGACTTCGCGCCAGGCCGGGCACTTCTTCTTCGAGCCACGCGACTACGATCATCTCAACCAGGCGACCCACGAGCACAAGGAAGAGATCAAGGTCGGCTATAACCTGCGCCGCAAGGTCGTGCTGATGACGATCTGGGCGGCTTCGCCGGTCGTGCTGTATTTCGACCCGACGCTGTTCGGCATGGTTTCGCCCTGGGTGACGCCGGCCGATTTCATGCGGCAGGTCGCCAAGATCTGGCTGGTGGTCGGCATCGGCGGTCTCTTGTTCCGCACCGTGCAGCTGTTCTTCATCCGCGACGTCGAAACCGGTCTGGTCTGGATGACCAAGATCCTCACCGACCCCTTCAACGATTTCAAACTCTACTGCAAGGCGCCGCTGGCGCTGCTGCGCGGCGAACTGATCGATCCCGGCCTCGATATCATCGAGCACAACGAGCTGATCGAAAAGCACGCCTGAAACTCGACCTTAGATGTCTCCGACTCGTCATGCCCGGCCTCGTGCCGGGCATCCACGTCTTTACCGCCGCGGCATGAAGACGTGGATGGCCGGGACAAGCCCGGCCATGACAGAGCAAGAAGCGGGAAGCTCGTCACCGCCGAAACCGGCTCGCCAGCATCTCTTTGAGGATCTGGCGGCGGATCGCCTTGTTGGTCAGATCTGGCGAATGCCACCACCAGCCGTCGCGCTTCATCTTGTGCGCGGCCGCAATGAAGCGGCTCTCCACTTCGGCGAAATCGGCGTCGGTGAAGTTCAGGCTGAAGATCAACCGGCCGGTGCCGACCCAGCTCAAGGAGAGGCCCTCGGCGCGCAGGTAATACTGGAACATCCAGTTGTAGCGGGACGGCTCGGTATATTGCACCGTCCAGACCGAGGAGAAGTTGGCGACGCGGACGGGAAGGTCTTGCTGCGCAAGGTGCGCGTTGAGCGCTTCGGCGCGGCCGTTCCAGGTCTCGTCGAGCCGGTCATAGATGCTGCGGAAGTTCGGGCTCGACAGCCGCGACAGGAATTCGTCCATCGCGGTCATGACGTAGGGGTGCGAGTTGAAGGTGCCGCGGGCGAAGCAGATGTCGGCCGGATGATCGTCGCGGAATCGGCGCATCAGTTCCTTCTTGCCGCAGACGACGCCGATCGGCAGGCCACCGGCGAGGCTCTTGCCATACGTCACCATGTCGGCGCGGACGCCGAAATATTCCTGGGCGCCGCCGGCGGCGATCCGGAAACCGAGAAACACCTCGTCGAAGATCAGCACGATGCCGCGTTCGGTGCAGACCTCGCGCAATTGCTTCAGCCAGGCGGTATAGGCCTCGCGATCGAAATGCGCAGTGCGCGAGGAATCCACCAGCGAGGAATCGCCGGGCGCGTTGCTGTTCGGATGCAGCGCCTGCAGCGGGTTGACCAGTACGCAGGCGATGTCGTGGCGGGTGCGCAGGACATGCAGCGTCTTTTCCGACATGTCGGCGAGCGTATAGGTCTCGTGCGCGGCAATCGGATTGCCGACGCCGGGCTGCACGTCGCCCCACCAGCCGTGATAGGCACCGGCGAAGCGAACCAGATGGGTTCGCTTGGTGTGATAGCGCGCCAGCCGCACCGCCTGCATCACCGCTTCGGTGCCGGACATGTGGAACGAGACTTCGTCGAGGCCGGAGATGTCGCAGATGCGCTTGACGTTGTCGGCGACGACGGGATGGTAGGTGCCAAGCACGGGGCCGAGTTTTTCGGCGCGCTTGTCGCCCGCAGCGATGCACTCTTTATAGAAGTCGTTGCCGAAGACGTTGACGCCGTAGGAGCCGGTGAGGTCGTAGAACACGTTGCCGTCGACGTCGGTCACGGTGACGCCGGAGGACGATTCCATGAAGGCCGAGGTGCCGAGATTTTCCTGCACGAGGCGGGAGAACTGGAACGGCACGCGGTAGGCGCGGGTGAATTGCAGATCCGAAATCTGCGTGACGGCTTCCGCCGTCATTTGGCGCCCCTTGGCGAAACGC
>NZ_DASSRP010000158.1:0-7707 GCF_035701725.1 Bradyrhizobium sp. | reverse complement strand
CCACCTCATGGGGGCGGCTCTCGGCCGCCGAGACGCTGTTCCCCGCCGAGGAAGTCGAGCACGGCATTCACGGCGGCGCCGTCGAGACCTCGATCATGCTGGCGCGATACCATGCGCAGGTGAAACGCGAGGCGCTCGCCGATTTCCGTGCCTCGACCATCGACATGAAAAAGAACTTTCGCTGGCTGTCCGCCCAGCGCCCGGCGCCCTTTGCCTGGCAGACCCAGGACCTGCATCCGAGCGGGGCCGTGGGCAATGCCACGCTGGCGTCGTCCGAGAAAGGCGAGCGCCTGATCGAACAGGGCGCCAAGGCTTTCTGCGAACTGCTCGACGACGTCGACCGGTTCGACCTGAAGCTTCTGTCCAACCGCCCGCAAGCCTGATCACTACCGGCGCTACTTGGCAGCGCCCCGTTCCGCCGATCCTTGACATAGGATAGGGGGGTATCCTATGAGGCAGCCATGTCGCACACCATCAAGGAAAAGAAGAAGCTGCTCGCGCGGGTCGGTCGTATCCGCGGCCAGGTCGAGGCGATCGAACGGGCGCTGATCGAAGAGACCGAATGCGAGCGCATCATGCACATGATCGCGGGCATTCGCGGCAGTGTCGCCGGGCTGATGGCGGAGGTGGTCGAGGATCATATCCGGACCCACCTGGTTGACCCCGGCAGGAATCCCGGTGCGCTTAATGCCGAGGCGGCCGATCAATTGATCGACGTGGTCCACACCTACCTGAAGTGAGGCAAACATGACCGAGCCGGGCCCCGCCCTTGAACTCTGGGAGCACGACCACGTGTTTCTCGGCCGCGACCACGCGCGCGCCGAACGGCGAACCTGGGCGGTCATTGTTCTCTGCCTTATGATGATGGTGGCCGAAATCGTTGGCGGCGCCTTGTTCGGCTCACTGGCGCTGATCGCGGACGGCCTGCATATGTCGACCCATGCCGGTGCGCTACTGCTGGCCGCGCTGGCCTACACCTACGCCCGCCGTTATGCCTCCGATGCCAGCTTCACTTTCGGAACCGGCAAGTTTGGCGACCTCGCCGGCTATTCCAGCGCCATTGTGCTGGCGATGATCGCGCTCCTGATCGCCTACGAGGCCATCACGCGTTTCCTCGATCCGGTCCCGATCGCGTTCAACGAGGCGATTCCGATCGCCGCACTCGGGCTGCTCGTCAATGTTGCCAGCGCCTGGCTGCTTTCCGGCGGCCACGATCATGGGCATGGTCACGCGCACCATCATGCGCATCACCATGACCACGACCATGATCACGACCATCCGCACGATCATGATCACGACGATCATCACCATCACGACAGCCATGATCACGCGGACGAGAGGCATCATCGCGACAACAACATGCGCGCCGCCGTCGTTCACGTGATGGCGGATGCTGCGGTCTCGGTGCTGGTCATTATCGGCCTCTTGCTGGCACGCGCGTTCGGCTGGCTCTGGATGGACCCGCTCGCAGGCTTGATCGGCGCGCTGGTGATCGCGAGCTGGTCGGTCGGCCTCCTGCGCGATACCGGCGCTATCCTGCTTGACCGGATGCCCGATCCCGCCTTGGCAGCGAAGATCAGAGCGGCGATCGCAAGCGAGGGCGACCGCATCATCGACCTTCACCTCTGGCGGCTGGGACCGGGCCATCTTGGCGCCATCGTTTCGGTCGCGACGCCCGGCCAGCGCCAGGCGGCTCACTACCGCAAGCGACTGGCACGCTTTGAAGGTCTCTCGCACGTCACCGTCGAAGTCCACCACCTCTCGGAAATCAGCGGTTGACAGCCGATGGAACCGGGCGTAGGTGCCGCTCGTCACTGTTACATGAATGTCAAACAAATCCTTCAATCCTGACAAAACGGATATGGGTAGTACCACCTTCGGCGACGTCGTCCCGTCGGTATCAGGGCATGCGTCGCCGGCAACATTCAGAATCGATCGCGCTGGCTTTCGCCACGTGAGAATGGACGGCCGCACCTAGGCCGGCTGTCGCTCACCGGCCTGCCGCGTGAATCGCGGACGTGGAGGCGAGCGATGTTCGACAAGAACAGCCCAACAATTCCGCCGTGCCTGTCGGGTGCGCGCGCTTGGCCATGCCCAGATCGGCGACGCTGGAGCGGGGTGTGGCCGTGATCACGTCGATCGAACAGACCGCGCTCAACCTCGCCGTTGCGACGTTGCTCGGCGCCTGCATCGGATTCGAACGGCAGTGGCGGCAGCGAATGGCGGGCTTGCGCACCAACACGCTGGTTGCGATCGGCGCGGCGAGCTTCGTCGTGTTCGAAAGCCTGTTTCCCAACGACGGAAGTCCGACCCGCGTCGCCGCCCAAGTCGTCTCCGGCATCGGCTTTCTCGGCGCCGGCATCATCTTCCGCGAAGGACTCCAGGTCAGCGGCCTCAACACCGCGGCGACGCTGTGGTGCTCGGCGGCGGTCGGGCTGCTCGCCGGCAGCGGCCATCCGCTGCACGCGACTGCCGCGACGGCCTTCGTCGTCCTGGTCAATCTGACGCTGCGGCCGGTGGTCCGGCTCATCAACCAGCAGCCGATCGTACAGACGGAGACCGATTTCCGCTACAGCGTGCGCGTGGTCTGCCGGAGCCCCGAAGAGGCCCACATCCGCGCGCTGCTGTTGCAGAGCACCGGCAACGGTCAACTCAGCCTGCGTCAGCTCGACAGCAACGATATCGAGGAAGCCGGACGCGTCGAGGTGACGGCGCTGCTCACCTCGCAGGCCAAGAACGATGCCGTGCTCGAACAGGTGGTCGGCCGCCTCAGCCTTGAGCCGACCGTTTCGGCGGCGAGCTGGAGCGTCGCGCCGGTTCTGGAATAACGGGTCGCATGAGAGGCAGTACGCATGACGCTGAATGACATTCTAACGCCAAGGCTCGGGCAGGCGCTTCGGCCGAACGTCTTCGACGTGGTCGCGCTCATCCTCGTCACCGGCGCGATGGTGCTGATCGTCTATGGCGGCGAGCAGACCACGCTGCCGCTGTCGGCGCTCGACGCCTCGCCGGTGTCGCTCGACCCGATCCACCTGCCGTTCTACGCCTTGCGCACCACCATGCGCATGCTGCTCGCGATCGTGTGCTCGATCGTCTTCACGCTGGTTTATGCCACGCTCGCCGCCAAGAGCCGCCGCGCCGAGATGGTGCTAATTCCGCTGCTCGATATTCTTCAGTCGGTGCCGATCCTGGGCTTTCTCACCTTTACCGTCGCCTTCTTTCTGAACCTGTTTCCGGGACAGGTATTCGGCGCCGAACTTGCCTGCGTGTTTGCGATCTTCACCAGCCAGGCCTGGAACATGACGTTCAGCCTGTACCAGTCGATCCGCAACGTGCCCAAGGACCTCGACGAGGCCTCCAAGAGCTTTCATCTGTCGCCATGGCAGCGGTTCTGGCGGCTCGATGTGCCCTTCGCGATGCCCGGCCTGATCTGGAACACGATGATGTCGATGTCCGGCGGGTGGTTCTTCGTTGTGGCCTCGGAGGCGATCACCGTCGGCAACACCACGGTTACCCTGCCCGGCATCGGCTCCTATGTCGCGCTCGGAATCGAAAAGCAAAACCTGCCGGCGATCGGCTATGCGATCCTGACCATGCTGCTCGTGATCATCGCCTATGATCAGTTTCTGTTTCGTCCCGTGGTGGCCTGGGCCGACAAGTTCCGCTTCGAGCAGACCGCCTCTGGGGAACCGCCGACCTCGTGGATGCTCGACCTGTTTCGTCGCACGCGCGCCCTGCGGGCGATCACCGCTCCGTTCGCTGCGACGAATAAGGTATTTTCGAATCTGCGGGTGAGGCTGCCCAAGGGACTGCGGCTGTCGTTCAGCTCGGGCGCTTCATCGCGCGTGATCGATGCGCTCTGGCTGGCGGTGATCGCGGTGGCAACATCTTATGCGGCCTGGCGCGCCTTCCGATTCATGTCGGCGACGCTGAACCTGTCGGACGTCTTCACCGCCATCGGCGACGGCTTTCTCACGCTTGCGCGGGTCGTCGTGCTGATTTCGCTGGCCTCGCTGATCTGGGTGCCGATCGGCGTCTGGATCGGACTTCGGCCCAAACTCGCCGAACGCGTGCAGCCGCTGGCGCAGTTTCTGGCCGCCTTTCCGGCCAATCTCGCTTTTCCGGTCTTCGTTGCGATCATCGTCCGCTACGGCCTCGACGCCAACGTCTGGCTCAGCCCGCTGATGATCCTCGGGACCCAGTGGTACATCCTGTTCAACGTCATCGCCGGTGCCAGCGCCTTTCCGACCGACTTGCGGGAGGCCGCCGGCAGCTTTCATCTCAAGGGATGGCGGTGGTGGGTGAAGGCGATCCTGCCGGGCATCTTCCCTTATTACATCACGGGCGCCATCACCGCCTCGGGCGGATCCTGGAATGCCTCGATCGTCGCGGAAGTCGCAAGCTGGGGTAATACCCACCTGACAGCCAGGGGACTGGGTTCCTATATAGCGCAGGCCACCGAAGCCGGCGATTTCCCGCGCGTCGTGCTCGGCATCGTCGTGATGTGCGTCCTCGTCACCTTGTTCAATCGTCTGCTCTGGAGGCCGCTCTATGCCTTCGGAGAACGCCGCCTTCGCCTCGGATAAGGAAAGTCCCATGCTCGATACGCAAGCCAATCTGCTCGATATCCGTGGCGTCTGCCGCTCCTTCCCAAAAGGAAGCGGCGAGGAAATCCTGGTCCTTGAAAAGGTCGACCTGACGATCCGTTCCGGCGAAATCGTCGGGCTGCTCGGCCGCTCCGGATCGGGCAAATCGACGTTGCTCCGCATCATTGCGGGCCTGGTGACGCCGTCGGCAGGCGATGCCAAATGCCGGGGCGAGACCATCGCCGGCCCCCCGAACGGCGTCTCCATGGTGTTCCAGTCCTTCGCGCTGTTTCCCTGGCTGACGGTGCTGCAAAATGTCGAGCTCGGCCTTGAAGCGCTGGGCGTCGACAGCGCCGAGCGCCGCAAGCGGGCGCTGGCGGCCATCGACCTGATCGGTCTGGACGGGTTTGAATCCGCCTATCCGAAGGAGTTGTCGGGCGGCATGCGGCAGCGAGTCGGCTTCGCGCGCGCGCTGGTCGTGCATCCGGACTTGCTGTTGATGGACGAGCCGTTCTCGGCGCTGGATGTCTTGACGGCCGAGACGCTGCGCACCGACCTGATCGACCTCTGGATCGAAGGCCGCCTGCCGATCAAATCGGTATTGATGGTGACGCACAACATCGAGGAAGCGGTCTTGATGTGCGATCGCATTCTGGTGTTTTCCTCCAATCCTGGCCGCGTCGCCGGCGAGATCAAGGTCGACTTTGCGCATCCGCGTAACCGCCTCGACCCGGCCTTCCGGCAATTGGTCGACAGCATCTACGCCCGCATGACCCAGCGGCCCGAACCGAAGGCCCCCGCGATCGAAGGTATTCCGGGCACCGGCGTCGGCATGATCCTCAACCATGTCTCGTCCAACCTGCTCTCGGGCCTGATCGAGACGCTGGCGGCCCCGCCCTATAACGGACATGCCGACTTGCCGGTGCTTGCAGGCCACCTGCAACTCGAGGCGGACGAATTGTTCCACCTCGGCGAATCCCTGCAACTGCTGCGCTTTGCGCAGCTCAGCGAAGGCGACCTGATGCTGACCGATGCCGGCAAGCGGTTCGCCACCATGGAGACCGACGCGCGCAAACGGCTGTTTGCCGAGCATATGACCACCTACGTGCCGGTGGTCGGTCTGATCAAGCGCGTGCTGGACGAGCGGCCCTCGCATGCCGCGCCCGAGGCGCGGTTCCGGGTCGAGCTGGAGGATTATATGAGCGAGGGCGCGGCCGACGAGACGCTGAAGACGATCATCTCCTGGGGGCGTTACGCCGAGCTGTTCGCCTACGACGAGCAGTCCGAAACCTTCAGCCTGGAAAATCCGCACTAGCCCCGGCCGTCGTCGCCCGGCTTGACCGGGTGACCCGGTATTCCAGAGACGCCTGAGCGGATCGGAAATTCGCGGCGTACTGGATACCCCGCTTTCGCGGGGTATGACGGGCGGTAAAGCGGGCGCCCGCTACATCACCGGCGCAAAGCTGTCCGCGCGCGCCATCGCCCAGGCGTCCGCGAAGCGCGGATCGCTGGTGCCGTCGATCAATTCGCCCGGCCGCAACGACGGATAAAGTCTGGCGAAAGTCTGCACCTCGGTGGTCGAGGTCCGCTGCGAAAAATGGATCGGCCGCAGGTCCTGCGGATGATCGAGGCCCGCGGCGGCAAGCAACTCGGCCAATGCATGCAGCGTCGCGTGGTGATAATTGTAGACCCGCTCGATCTTGTGCGGGACGACCAAAGCACGGTTGCGCGAGGGGTCCTGCGTCGTCACCCCGGTCGGACAACGGTCGGTGTGGCAGCTCAGGGACTGGATGCAGCCGAGCGCGAACATGAAGCCGCGCGCGGAATTGCACCAGTCGGCCCCGATCGCCATCGCGCGCGCCATGTCGAAGGCGGTCGCGATCTTGCCGGAGGCGCCGATGCGGATACGATTGCGCGCATTGATGCCGACCAGCGCGTTATGGACGAAATTGACACCCTCACGCATCGGCATGCCCATGTGATCCATGAATTCGAGCGGGGCCGCGCCGGTGCCGCCTTCATTGCCATCGACGACGATGAAATCGGGATAGATCCCGCTCTCCAGCATCGCCTTGCAAATCGCCAGGAACTCCCAGGGATGACCGACGCAGAGCTTGAAGCCGGCCGGCTTGCCGCCTGACAATTCTCGCATCTCGGCGATGAAAGCCATCATCTGAAGCGGCGTGGAAAACGCCCGATGCGTCGCCGGCGAGATGCAATCCTCGCCCATGGCAACGCCGCGGATCCGCGAAATTTCTTCCGAGACCTTGGCCGCCGGCAGCACCCCGCCATGGCCCGGCTTGGCGCCCTGGCTGACCTTGAGTTCCACCATCTTGATCTGATCGTCGGCGGCAATGCGGGCAAACTCGTCCGGGTCGAAGCTGCCGTCGCGATGGCGGCAGCCGAAATAGCCGGAGCCGATTTCCCAGATGATGTCGCCGCCATTTTCGCGGTGATAGGGGCTGACCCCGCCCTCGCCGGTGTCGTGCGCGAAGCCGCCCTTCTTGGCGCCCGCATTGAGCGCGCGCACCGCGTTGGGGCTCAGCGCGCCAAAGCTCATCGCCGAGATGTTGAACACCGATGCGGAATAAGGCTTGCTGCAATCCGGCCCGCCGATGGTGATGCGGAATTTCTGGTTCTCATGAACCTTCGGCGCCACCGAATGGTGAATCCATTCGTAGCCCTCGTGATAAACGTCCTCCTGAGTGCCGAATGGCCGCTTGTCGAGCACCATCTTGGCGCGTTGATAGACCACCGCGCGGGTATCACGCGAGAACGGCATGCCGTCCTTCTCGCTCTCGAAAAAGTACTGCCGCATCTCGGGACGGATTTCCTCGAGCAGGAAGCGCAAGTGCGCCGAGATCGGATAGTTGCGCAACACCGCGTGGCTCTTCTGCGTCAGGTCGCGAATGCCGAGCAGCGTGAGCGCGGCGAAGATCACAAGCGGTATGAGAATCAGGTCGAACGCCTTGTGATCGACGATACCGATGCCGAGCAGCAGCGCCGTCACCACAGCGCAGATCGTCAGAACGATGAAACGCGGCGAGAACGGCAGCATCAATGTTTCCATGGGGCCCTCGAACGGATTTGCCGACCGAACCACGATATCGGCGGCAACGGT
>NZ_DASSRP010000157.1:0-2194 GCF_035701725.1 Bradyrhizobium sp. | reverse complement strand
CGCTGTCGCTGGAAGCGCAGTTGGAAGCGCGCGTCCTGATGATGTCGACCAACAACATCCTGCATCCCGCGAATGGCCAGCCGATCATTGTGCCGTCGCAGGACATCGTGCTCGGCCTCTATTATCTCTCGATCATGCGCGAAGGACTGCCCGGCGAGGGCAAGCTCTACGGCGAGATGTCGGAGATCGAGCACGCGCTGCACTCGAAGGTCATCCACCTGCATACCAAGATCAAGTATCGCTGGGAGGGCGTCGACGAGGAGGGCAAGCCGGCCAAGCGCTGGATCGAAACCACCGCGGGCCGCGTCATGCTCGGCAACGTGCTGCCGAAGTCGCCGAAGATTTCCTACGACATCATCAACAAGCTGATGACCAAGCGCGAAATCTCCGGCGTGATCGATCAGGTCTATCGCCACTGCGGCCAGAAGGAGACGGTGATCTTCTGCGACCGCATCATGGCGCTCGGCTTCTACAATGCGTTCAAGGCCGGCATTTCCTTCGGCAAGGACGACATGGTGGTGCCGCACGGCAAGTGGAAGATCGTGGATACCACGCGTACGCTGGCGAAGGATTTCGAGCAGCAGTACAACGACGGTCTGATCACCCATGGCGAGAAATACAACAAGGTCGTCGACGCCTGGTCGAAGGCGACGGAAGAAATCGCCAAGGAGATGATGAAGGAGATTTCCGCGACCAAGAAGAACGCCAAGGGCGCGGAAGCCGACATCAACTCGATCTACATGATGGCCCACTCCGGCGCGCGTGGTTCGCCCGCGCAGATGCGTCAGCTCGCGGGTATGCGCGGCCTGATGGCGAAGCCGTCCGGCGAAATCATCGAGACGCCGATCATTTCCAACTTCAAGGAAGGTCTGTCGGTGCTCGAATACTTCAACTCGACCCACGGCGCTCGCAAGGGCCTCGCGGACACCGCGTTGAAGACCGCCAACTCCGGTTACCTGACCCGCCGTCTGGTCGACGTCGCGCAGGACTGCATCATCAACTCCGATGACTGCGGCACCAAGCTCGGCATCAAAATGCGCGCCATCGTCGATGCCGGCACCGTGGTGGCCTCGCTCGGCTCCCGCATCCTCGGCCGCACCGCGGGCGAGGACGTGCGCGATCCCGCCTCCAACAGCGTGGTCGTCAAGCGCGGCACGCTGATGGAAGAAAGCCACGTGGAAGCCATCCATCAGGCTGGTATCCAGGAGGTGAAGATCCGCTCGGCGCTGACCTGCGAACTCGTCAACGGCATTTGCGCGAAGTGCTATGGGCGCGATCTTGCCCGCGGCACGCCGGTCAACCACGGCGAGGCGGTCGGCGTCATTGCGGCGCAATCGATCGGCGAGCCTGGTACCCAGCTCACGATGCGCACCTTCCACATCGGCGGTGCGGCGCAGATCAACGAGCAGTCGTTCGTTGAATCGAACTTCGACGGCAAGGTGACGATCAAGAACAAGGCGATCGCCCGCAACAGCGAAGGCCACCCGGTCGCAATGGTCCGCAACATGGTCGTTGCGATCACGGACGCCGACGGCACCGAACGTGCGACCCACCGTATCCAGTACGGTGCCCGCATGCACGTCGACGAGGGCGACACGGTCAAGCGCGGCCAGCGTATCGCCGAGTGGGATCCCTATACCCGCCCGGTGCTGACCGAAGTCGAGGGCACGATTGCCTTCGAGGATCTGGTCGAAGGTCAGTCGATCTCGGAAACGCTCGACGAATCCACCGGTATCGCCAAGCGCGTCGTCATCGATTGGCGCACGACGCGGGGCGGCGCCGACCTGCGGCCGGCGATCGTGATCAAGGGCAAGGACGGCAAGGTGCTGAAGCTCGCGCGTGGCGGCGATGCCCGCTACATGCTGTCGGTCGACGCCATTCTGTCGGTCGACATCGGCTCCAAGGTCAAGCCTGGCGATATCCTCGCCCGTATCTCGACCGAAAGCGCGAAGACGCGTGACATCACGGGCGGTCTGCCGCGCGTGGCCGAACTGTTCGAAGCGCGCAAGCCGAAGGATGCGGCGATCATCGCCGAAATCGCCGGCACCATCCGCTTCGGCCGGGATTACAAGAACAAGCGCCGCCTCTCGATCGAGCCGATGGACAAGACCGAGGAGCCGCGCGAGTACCTGATCCCGAAAGGCAAGCACATCCACTTGCAGGACGGCGACATCGTCGAAAAGGGCGATTTCAT
>NZ_DASSRP010000156.1:0-29977 GCF_035701725.1 Bradyrhizobium sp. | reverse complement strand
CATCTTGTCGGCGGTCTGCCAGGTGCGGATGATCACCTCGCCGACCCGGCCCATGGCCTGGCTGTCGGAGGAGATCATCGCGAACGCACCGAGGTCGTGCAGGATGTCCTCGGCAGCGATGGTCTCGCGGCGGATGCGGCTCTCGGCGAACGCCAGATCTTCCGCGATCGACGGATCGAGATGGTGGCACACCATCAGCATGTCGAGATGCTCGTCGATAGTGTTGCGCGTGAACGGTCGCGTCGGATTGGTCGAAGACGGCAGCACGTTCTTCAAGCCGGCGATCTTGATGATGTCCGGCGCGTGGCCGCCGCCCGCGCCTTCGGTGTGGAAGGCGTGAATGGTACGGCCCTTGAAAGCCTTTACCGTGTCCTCGACGAAGCCGGATTCATTCAGCGTGTCGGAGTGCAGCATCACCTGCACGTCGTAGTCGTCGGCGACGGAAAGACAGTTGTCGATTGCCGCCGGCGTCGTGCCCCAGTCCTCGTGCAGCTTCAGCGCACAGGCGCCGGCCTTGATCATCTCGACCAGCGCGGCGGGCCGCGAGGCGTTGCCCTTGCCGGAAATGCCGAGATTGACCGGAAACGCATCAAACGACTGAATCATCCGCCCCATGTGCCACGGGCCCGGCGTGCAGGTCGTCGCATAAGTGCCGTGCGAGGGGCCGGTGCCGCCGCCCAGCATCGAGGTGACGCCTGACATCAGCGCATGCTCGATCTGCTGCGGGCAGATGAAATGGATGTGGCTGTCGAAGCCACCGGCGGTGAGGATCTTGCCTTCACCGGCGATCACGTCGGTGCCAGGCCCGATCACAATGGTGACGCCGGGCTGAATATCCGGATTGCCGGCCTTGCCGATCGCACTGATCATGCCTTCCTTGATCGCGACATCGGCTTTGACGATGCCCCAGTGATCGACGATCAACGCGTTGGTGATAACGGTATCGGCGGCGCCTTGTTTGTTGGTCGCCTGCGATTGGCCCATACCGTCGCGAATCACCTTGCCGCCGCCGAATTTCACTTCCTCACCGTAGGTCGTGAGATCCTTCTCGACCTCGATGATGAGATCGGTGTCGGCGAGCCGCACCTTGTCACCGGTGGTCGGGCCGAACATGTCGGCATAGACGGAACGTTTGATTTTCACGGACATGATTTCACCCCCCTTCTCCCTCCCGCGCCGCGGAAGACAGCCTGAACCCCGATTGCGCTACAGCTTGCCCATCACGTCGCCGCGGAAGCCGTAGACGGTCTTTTTTCCGGCAAGCGCGACGAGCTGCACATCGCGGGTCTGGCCGGGCTCGAACCGAACCGCGGTGCCGGCCGCAATGTCGAGCCGCATACCGCGTGCTTTCTTGCGGTCGAACTTCAGCGCGGGGTTGGTTTCAAAGAAATGGTAGTGCGAGCCGACCTGAATGGGCCGGTCGCCGGTATTGGCGACCGAGAGCGTCACCGTCTTGCGGCCAGCATTGAGTTCGATCTCGCCGTCCTTGATGAAGAGTTCGCCGGGGATCATCTCGACTCCTTTGTCATTCCGGGGCATCGCGGCAGCGATGAACCCGGAATCTCGATCAAAACTTCTGGATTCCGGGTCTGCCGCTTCGCGTCATCCCGGAACGACGAATAATTCTCACCGGATCGGCTCGTGCACGGTGACAAGCTTGGTGCCATCCGGAAACGTTGCCTCAACCTGGATGTCGTGGATCATCTCGGCGATGCCGTCCATCACCTGCGCACGGGTGAGAACCTGCGCGCCCGCCTGCATCAGTTCGGCCACCGTGCGGCCGTCGCGCGCGCCCTCGACGATGAAGTCGGAGATGATCGCAACGGCCTCGGGATGGTTGAGCTTGACGCCGCGTTCGAGACGCCGGCGCGCCACGATCGCCGCCATCGAGATCAAGAGCTTGTCTTTTTCGCGGGGGGAAAGATTCATGCGAGCACTCTGATTGATCCAGAACTAATTGAGCCACAACTAACTAAGCCAAAGCCGCGGCAAGGCCGAACCGCTGGCGCGGCCGAGCACCGCCATCATGTCCGCGCGCAGCCGCGCTGCATCTTGGGCACAGAAGCGCGCCATTGCAAATCCATTCCATGCGGAGAGGCCGACCTCGCCGCCGAACGACGGCGCCAGCTCGCGAATCCGCGCCACCAGAGCCTCATCGCCGGGCACGATCAAGGCCGTCCCGATCGCAACGCCGCCTCTGGCGATCGCCGGGCTCGCAAGTTTTGCGGCGATATCGCCGTCGAGACGAACGTTCTCGGCAAAAACCAGCTTACCCCCGCGGCGAAGCCGCCAGGAATCGAGAAAATCGCCCTCCCGCATGCGCTCACCCATCGCGAGGCGACCGAAGACGACGATTTCGCAAAGCAGAAGCGACGCATTCGCGGACAGGCTGATCTCGATGCGGCGGTGAATCCGCGTCCGGTCGAACAGGATGGTCTCCTGCGGCAACCACGACAAGTGCGAGCGGCCTTCGGCCCTGAGCGTGACATTGAGCGCCGCCGCGGCACCCTCGGCGCGGTAAATCTTCTCCGCCGCTGCCGTCGTGACGGTCAGCCGCGCCTCGCCGATACATGCGATATCAATGTCAAAGCGATCGCCGCCGGCAATGCCGCCCGCGGTATTCACCAGTACAGCCGAGAGGCCGTCATCTTCCGGGGAGGGAAAGCGAACCCGCAAGCTGCCGGCCTCGTGCAGCTCGCGCCGGCGCGTCGTACCGCCGACGCCGGCGACATCGAAACGCACCGCGCCCCGTGCACGGTTGGCGGCGAAAATCGCAGCGCTTTGATCTCTGGTATCGGTCTGCATCCGGTCCTACTTCACCCCACGCGCCGACCGCTGCACAGTCCGTCTACAAAGCCATTTGACGGCTGATTTCGCCTGGATCGAGGCTCGTTCGATCGCAGGCATATTTCACGGCACCACGATCCATGACCGCGAAATTGTCGCCGAGCTCGCAGGCAAAGTCGAGATATTGCTCGACCAGAACGATGGCGATGTGGCCGAGACTGCGCAGGTAGGTGATGGCGCGACCGATATCCTTGATGATCGAGGGCTGGATGCCTTCGGTCGGCTCGTCGAGCAGCAGCAACTTGGGCCGCATCACCAGCGCGCGGCCGATCGCGAGCTGTTGTTGCTGCCCGCCCGAAAGATCGCCGCCGCGGCGCCCCAGCATCGACTGCAGCACCGGAAACAGCGAGAACACGTCGTCCGGTATGTTGCGATCTTCGCGCTTCAAAGGCCCAAAGCCGGTCTTGAGATTTTCCTCCACCGTCAGTAGCGGAAAGATCTCGCGGCCCTGCGGCACGAAGCCGATGCCCTTGCGCGCCCGCTCGTAGGGCTTGAGGCCGGTGATGTCGGTACCGTCAAAGGTGATCGATCCCGAGGAAATCGGATATTGTCCGACCATGGCCCGCAACAGGCTCGTCTTGCCGACGCCGTTGCGACCGAGCACGCAGGTCACCTTGCCCGGTTCGGCCGAGATCGAGACGCCGCGCAGCGCCTGCGCCGCGCCGTAATAGAGGTTGATATCTTTTACCGCCAGCATCGTCGACCTCCGGTCGCAACGTGGCGAATGGCGAATGGCGAATAGCGAATTGATCGAGTCTGCATCATGCCTGTTCCGAACGCCGCCCTATTCGCCACTCACTACCGACTATTCGCTATCTTCCCAGATACACTTCGACCACGCGTTCGTTCGCCGAGACCTGATCGATGGTGCCTTCGGCCAATACCGTGCCCTCATGCAAACACGTCACCTTGACGCCGAGTTCGCGCACAAAGGTCATGTCGTGCTCGACCACCATCACGGTCTTGTCCTTGTTGATCTCCTTCAGGAGTTCGGCGGTCTGATGGGTTTCGACATCGGTCATGCCGGCGACGGGTTCGTCGACCAGCAACAGCTTGGGATCCTGCGCGAGCAGCATGCCGATCTCCAGCCACTGCTTCTGGCCGTGCGACAGGCTTCCCGCCAGGCGGTTGCGCGAATCCTTCAGGCGGATGGTCTCGAGCACGCGGTCGATGCGTTCGGCCTCGGCCCTGCTGCCGCGCCAAAACAACGTGCCCTTGACGCTGTGGTCGACGTTGAGCGCGAGCAGGAGATTGTCCTCGACCGACTGGCTCTCGAACACGGTCGGCTTCTGGAATTTGCGGCCGATGCCGAGTTCGGCGATCCGCGTCTCGTCAAGCCGCGTCAGGTCGGTGACGCCGTCGAACAGCACAGTTCCCTCGTCCGGCTTCGTCTTGCCGGTGATGATATCCATCATCGTGGTCTTGCCGGCGCCGTTCGGACCGATGATCGCGCGCATCTCGCCGGGCTCGAGCGTCAGCGAGAGATTGTTGATGGCGTGAAAGCCATCGAACGAGACGTGCACGCCGTCCAGATAAAGTAGCGCGGAGGTAGCCCTGACATCCCTGACATTCATCGCTCTCACTCCGCCATGTGAGGTTCGCTGACGCCGTCTTCGGCGGCGGCGCTTTCGGCGTTGGCGCTCGCGCGCCTTTCCTTCAACGGCTCCCACCAGCTGTTGAAAGTGCCGACGATGCCCCTGGGCAGCAGCAGCGTCACCAGGATGAAGAGCGCGCCGAGCATGAACAGCCAGTACGGCGCGAGCGGTCCCGAGGTGAAGAAAGTCTTGGCGTAGTTGACGACGACGGCCCCGAGCGCCGCCCCTACCAGCGTGCCACGCCCGCCTACCGCGACCCAGATCACCGCCTCGATGGAATTTCCTGGCGCGAATTCCGACGGGTTGATGATGCCGACCTGCGGCACGTAGAGCGCGCCGGCGACGCCGGCCATGCAGGCCGACAGCGTGAACACGAACAACTTGTAGGATTCGACGCGGTAGCCGAGGAAGCGCGTGCGCGATTCGGCGTCGCGCACCGCGATCAGCACCTTGCCAAGCTTGGAGGTGACGACCGCGCGGCAGATCAGGAAGGCCACGATGACGGCAAGGCAGCTTAAGGAAAACAGCGCCGCGCGGGTGCCATCCGCCTGCACGTTGAAGCCGAGGATGTCCTTGAAGTCAGTGAGACCGTTGTTGCCGCCGAAGCCGAAGTCGTTGCGGAAGAACGCCAGCAGCAAGGCGTAAGTCATCGCCTGCGTAATGATCGAAAGATAGACGCCGGTGACGCGCGAGCGGAACGCCAGCCAGCCGAAGCAGAAAGCGAGCAGGCCCGGCACCAGAAACACCATCAGCGCCGCAAACCAGAACATATCGAAGCCGTGCCAGTACCACGGCAGTTTCGGGTAGTTCAGGAACACCATGAAGTCGGGCAGGATCGGATTGCCGTAGACGCCACGGCTGCCGATCTGGCGCATCAGATACATGCCCATGGCGTAGCCGCCGAGCGCAAAGAACGCGCCGTGGCCGAGCGAAAGAATGCCGCAATAGCCCCAGATCAGATCAATCGAGAGCGCCAGCACCGCGTAACAGGCATATTTGCCAAACAGCGCCACCAGATAGGTCGGCACCTGCAACGCCGAGCCCGACGGCAGCAACAGGTTCGAAAGCGGAATCACCACGCCCAGGGCGGCGACCACCAGCACGAACAGCGTCGCGCTGCGGTCGAGCGAGCGCGTCAACAGATGCGGCATCATGCTTCCACCGCCCGTCCCTTGAGCGCGAACAGGCCGCGCGGCCGCTTCTGGATGAACAGGATGATCAGGACGAGGATCGCGATCTTGCCGAGCACGGCACCGGCGACGGGTTCGAGGAATTTGTTGGCGATGCCGAGCGTAAACGCGCCGACCAGCGTGCCCCAGAGATTGCCGACGCCGCCGAACACCACGACCATGAAGGAATCGATAATGTAGCTCTGGCCGAGATTGGGACTGACATTGTCGATCTGCGACAGCGCGACACCGGCGATCCCGGCGATGCCGGAGCCGAGCCCAAAGGTCAGCGCATCGACCCGCGAGGTCGCAATGCCCATCGATGCCGCCATGCGGCGGTTCTGTGTCACCGCCCGCATCTCGAGCCCGAGCGCGGTGTAGCGCAGCATCGCCAGCAGGATCGCAAATACCGCAAGCGTAAAGCAGAGAATCCAGAGCCGGTTATAGGTGATGGTGATCTGGCCGAGTTCGAAGGCACCGCTCATCCAGGAGGGATTTCCGACCTCGCGGTTGGTAGGGCCGAAGGCCGTGCGCACCGCCTGTTGCAACACCAGCGAAAGCCCCCAGGTCGCCAGCAGCGTCTCCAGCGGGCGGCCGTAGAGGAAACGGATGATCGTCCGCTCGATCAGAACACCGATCGCGCCCGCCACCAGGAAGGCGAGCGGCACCGCGATCAGAAGCGAATAATCGAACAAGCCTGGAAAACTGGTGCGGATGACCTCCTGCACCACGAAGGTGGTATAGGCCCCGAGCATCACCATCTCGCCATGGGCCATGTTGATGACACCCATGACGCCGAAGGTGATCGCAAGTCCGATCGCAGCCAGCAGCAAGACCGAGCCTAGCGAAAGCCCGTACCAAGCGTTCTGCACGCCCGACCAGATCGCAAGCGTGCTCTGGATCGAGGAAATGGCGCTCGCGATCGCCTTAGTCACCAACGGAGATTGATCGGAAAGGCCGGTGAGGAGCGCCAGCGCTTCCTGATCGCCCTTGGCTTTGACGATGGCGATGGCCTCCAGCTTATCGGCGTCACTGGCGTCGGATTTATTGAGCAGCATGGCCGCGCGCGCTTCGGCAAAGGCGGCCTTGACCGCCTTGTTGGTTTCTTTCGCGAGCGCGCCCTCGATCACCGGAAGCGCATTTTCGTCGTGCGCCTTGAAGACCGATTGTGCCGCCGCGATCCGCTTGGCCGGATCCGGCGACAGCAGCGTCAGGCTGCCCAGCGCCGCATCGACGGAACGGCGCAAGCGATTGTTGAGACGGACGGCGGCGGCATTGTCGGGCAGCTTGTCGACCGCGGCACCTGTCGCCGCATCGATGACCTTGCCGTCCTCCTGGGTGATAAAAACCTTCTTGGTATCGGGATCGGCCGACAACCGATCGTCTCCAAGCGCGCTGATGATCGGAAAAGCCAGCGGATTGCCCGACGCCGCAATTTCACCAATGGCTTCTTCAGTATCGGAGAATTCGTCATTGGCGAATTTCGCGACCGCATCCTCAAAGGCGCCGGCGAATGCCGGTACGGCCAGAGCGACGATCATGAAAACGGAGAGGGCGAGCGAACGAAAACGCCCGAAAAAGTCAGCGACCACTGGAGCCCCGATTCCGAAGTTCGCAAACTTTCGCGACACCTCTGATGCGAACTTCGGAATCAAGGGTAGCTCCAGCAACTTGTCGATTCTAGTGCAGCTTTGATTTTGCAGTTCCTAATACGAACAGGCTGCGACATTAACAGGAACTTCAAATTCCCCGCACTGGACGACCCCGGGCAGAGAAATAACGGGGGAAGGCAACGACGACGCCACCTTCCCCCTGTCTCGTGGATTGTACTTCAGTTCACGGAAATCAGGAGCCCTGACCGCCGCACTTGTTGGTCTTGGTGTTGTAGTTGCCGCACTTCTTGCCAACCCAGTCGCCGATCAGGTCCTTGGAGCCCTCAAGCTCCTTCGACCATGCATCGCCGGCCACCAGACCCGGGGTCTTCCACACCACGTCGAACTGACCGTTGGCCTTGATCTCGCCGATGAACACCGGCTTGGTGATGTGGTGGTTCGGCAGCATCTTGGACACGCCACCTGTCAGGTTCGGCGTTTCGATGCCGGGAAGCGCGTCGATCACCTTGTCCGGATCGGTCGACTTCACCTTCTCGACCGCCTTCACCCACATGTTGAAGCCGATCACGTGAGCTTCCATCGGGTCGTTGGTCACGCGCTTCGGATTCTTGGTGTAGGCCTGCCACTCCTTGATGAACTTCTCGTTGGCGGGCGTCTTGATCGACTCGAAGTAGTTCCAGGCGGCCAGATGGCCAACCAGCGGCTTGGTGTCGATACCGGCGAGTTCTTCTTCACCGACTGAGAACGCGACGACCGGGATGTCCTTCGCCTTGATGCCCTGGTTGCCGAGTTCCTTGTAGAAGGGAACGTTGGCGTCGCCATTGATGGTCGAAACCACCGCGGTCTTCTTGCCGGCCGACCCGAACTTCTTGATGTCGGCCACGATCGTCTGCCAATCGGAGTGACCGAACGGCGTGTAGTTGATCATGATGTCTTCCTGGGCGACACCCTTCGACTTCAGGTAGGCCTCAAGAATCTTGTTGGTGGTGCGCGGATAGACGTAGTCGGTGCCAGCCAGCACCCAGCGCTTCACCTTCTCGTCCTTCATCAGATAGTCGACGGCGGGGATCGCCTGCTGGTTCGGCGCCGCACCCGTATAGAACACGTTGCGTTCGCTCTCCTCGCCTTCGTACTGCACTGGATAGAACAGGATGTTGTTCAGCTCCTTGAAGACGGGCAGCACGGATTTGCGAGAGACCGAGGTCCAACAACCGAACACGACGGCGACCTTGTCCTTCGTGATCAGCTCGCGGGCCTTTTCCGCAAACAGCGGCCAGTTCGAGGCGGGATCTACGACGACGGCCTCGAGCTTCTTGCCAAGCACGCCGCCCTTCTTGTTCTGCTCGTCGATCAGGAAGAGGATGGTATCCTTCAGCGTCGTTTCGCTGATGGCCATGGTGCCGGAGAGCGAGTGCAGCACGCCAACCTTGATGGTGTCGTCGGCTGCCTTCGCATTCGAAAATGCGGTCAAGCCCAGCACCAGGCCCGCTGACGCCGCGAGCCAGTGGCGACGGCTGAACATCGCTTTCCCATGAATAAGATTTGTAAGCATGAAATGTCTTCTCCCTGACGCAGGCGTGAAACGCTGCGAAACGGCCCCACGGCCGCCTGCGTTAACGGAATCGCAAGAACCATGCCACGCCCATTGGGGAACATAAGATTTTGAAAAATATGCAGAATTTGTCTCAACGGCCAACCGAAAACGCCTAAACGGCTACTTTTTGTGCAGAAAAAATGTATGCTTTTTCCGCAAATTGCCTAATTTACAATCAAATTTATGACAGACCAAAGCTTCCGGCTCAAAAATGCAGCAGTAGAGGCGACAAGGGCGCTTTACCCTGACACGGATATTCCGGCCGTCAGGCAAGAACCACCTTGAAAGCGCCCTGTTCGTGTTCCATATGGAGCGCATGCAACCCGAATCATCGGGTCAGCGCGAGCTGCGTGTTCTTTAGCCCTTGCGGATCTGCAACGGCTTCTGGCTTGCCCCTTCAGCTATCAACACCGATGCCCCATACACGCGGGTGTCCAAGGCACCCCGACGCTGCCGGTCCAGACAGGACCGGGCGGCTTAACGCCTTTCATGGAAAGCACCCTATTTTGACCTCCTTTCAGGATTTCGGCCTTGCCGATCCCATTTCGCGCGCGCTCAGAGAAGAGAAGTACCTGACGCCCACCCCCATCCAGGCTCAAACCATTCCTCTTGCATTGGCCGGCCGCGACGTCGTCGGCATCGCCCAGACCGGTACGGGAAAGACGGCGGCGTTCGCGCTGCCCATACTCCACCGCCTGCTGGCTAGCCGGATCAAGCCGCAGCCCAAGAGCTGCCGCGTGCTCGTGCTCAGTCCGACACGCGAACTGTCGGGACAGATCCTCGACAGCTTCAACGCCTATGGCCGCCACATGCGCCTGACCTCGGCGCTCGCAATCGGCGGCGTCCCGATGGGTCGGCAGGTCCGCAGCCTGATGCCCGGCGTCGAGATCCTCGTGGCGACGCCCGGCCGCCTGCTGGATCTCGTGCAAAGCAATGGGCTCAAGCTCAACCAGATCGAATTCCTCGTGCTGGACGAAGCCGACCGCATGCTCGACATGGGCTTCATCAACGACATTCGTAAGATCGTCGCCAAGCTGCCGGTGCGGCGGCAAACGCTGTTCTTCTCGGCCACAATGCCGAAGGACATCGCCGAACTCGCCGACACCATGCTGCGCGAACCCGCCCGCGTCGCGGTAACGCCGGTCGCTTCGACGGCCGAACGCATCAACCAGCGGGTCCTGCAGGTCGATTTTTCCGCCAAGGGAACGATCCTGGCAGAGCTTCTCAAGCAGGAAACCGTCGAGCGGGCGCTGGTCTTTACCCGGACCAAACACGGCGCCGACAAGGTGGTAAAGAACCTCGCGCGCGCCGGCATCACCGCCGATGCCATCCACGGCAACAAGTCGCAAAATCATCGCGAGCGCGTGCTTGCGGCGTTCCGCTCCGGCGACATCCGCACCCTCGTCGCAACCGACATTGCCGCCCGCGGCATTGACGTCGATGGGGTCAGCCATGTCGTGAATTTCGATCTTCCCAACGTTCCGGAAACCTACGTGCACCGCATCGGCCGCACCGCGCGCGCCGGCGCCGAAGGCACCGCGATTTCGCTGGTCGCCGGCGCCGAGGAACTCGGCTATCTGCGCGACATCGAAAAGCTGATCCGGATGGCCTTGCCGAAAGATGACCGGCGCACGCCGGGGCAACGCGAGGCGGCACCGGCGGCCTCGCATCACCACGGCGGCCGACCTGCGTCACGGGCGCATGCCGGGCGCGCAAATGGAGCTGGAGAAGGCGCGAAAGGCCCTCGCGGACGCCGCCGTCATGGTGGTAATAATGGCGCTTCAAAATTCAACCGGAACGAGGTCAATCGGCAGCAGCCGAACCGCCCCTCACAGAGCGGCGGTAGCGCGGAAGGATTGCAGGGGGTCAGCTTTCTGTACCGGGAAAGCCGTCCGAATACCAAACCCAACCGAACCGCAACCAACGGCCCCGCTAGCCGCCGGTCGACCTGGAGAAAACCATGGCAAAAGAAGAGCTGATCCAGTTCGAAGGACTGGTCACCGAAATCCTCCCCGATGCCCGCTACCGCGTCCAGCTTGATGCGGGACACGAGATCGTTGCCTACACCGCGGGCAAGATGAAGAAGAACCGCATCAAGACGCTGGCGGGCGACCGGGTGACGATCGAGATGTCGCCCTACGATCTCGAAAAAGGCCGTCTGATCTTCCGGCACAAGGATGAGCGGCCGGGTGGCGCTGGCGGTACCGGCGCTCCTCAGCGCGGTGCGCCGCAGCGTGGCCAATTCCGCCGCAGATAAGCCTCAGGAAGCCGTTAGCGGCGTGACAGGATCGTGTCGGTTTTGGGTGAAGTGCTGCCGGCCTGCCGGCGCGCTCAAAATTCGCGCGCCTTGAGGATTGTTTGGGGCGCTACTTTGGAATAATATAAGTCAATCGATTTTCGGCCGGACGACATTAGCTATCCACCGGTACAGCCGGTTTAGACGCTGACGACCCTTCCAAAAATTCGATCTCACCAGCCAGCGAGAGTTGGCTTCGTTATGTCTATCTTGAGAAGGGACTATCCCGTGAGCATGGGAACCGTAAAGTGGTTTAACGCTACCAAGGGCTACGGCTTCATCCAACCGGACGATGGCGGCAACGACGTGTTCGTGCACATCAGCGCCGTCGAACGCGCTGGCCTTGGAACCCTGCGTGAAGGCCAAAAGATCAGCTACGAAATCGTCGCCGATCGCCGTTCCGGCAAATCTTCTGCCGACAATCTCCGCGCAGCTACCTGACGCTCTGGCAATAGGCTGGAAATCACGGCGGTCGAATATCGACCGCCGTGATTTTCGGCGCTGTGCAGACAGGCTGTGATACAAACAAAAGGCCGCGCTACAGCGCGGCCTTTTCGTTTTGCGGGCTGTGCCCGCGCGCCGATAGGAGCGCTGGGCGGCTCGCAGATTGCGGCGCGCCAGGACTACTTGGGCGCGGCCGATCCAGCGGCGCCGGTGGCCTGATTGCTCAGGTTTCCGGCCTGGTCCATGGTCGCCCTGAAGTAGTTGTCGCCATCGCCCAACGTCACGCGGCGCTGGCAGATCGGCATACAGCTATAGGATTCGCGATCGACGCCGCGATACACCGTGATGAGCTGATCAGTGGGACCTTCGACCTGGATCTGCCGGTCGACAAGCACTTCGCCCGCGCGATCCATCGCGATGAAATTGGTGGCGCCATAGCCTTTGCCGGTCACGACCAGAACGCCGCCAGCCTGCAACGCGACATCCGCAATCAACGGATTGCCCACCACGATCGTGGCAACGCGAGCCGGCAGCTTCACGAGCCTGGCCTGGTCGACGTTGACCGAGATGGTGGCGGCAGAGGGCTCTGCCGTGGCCGCCATCGGCGACAGCAGCAGACCGGCTGCAAGCGCCTGGAACGCAAAGCGCCGACGGATGAAAGAACGCAAGGACTGAGGCGACATACAATACCCCGGGACGTTGACAAGCCGGCTTAAGCGATACGCAGCGGAACCGGCGCCCGACGAGGCAAATCTGCCGTCAATTAGTGAATGAACTGCAAATAGCGACCGAATACGCGGTAACCGGCAACCCTACTGACGAAAAGGGTAAGCAAGTTGCCCAACGATTTCATTAGGAATGCGCGCATCGTCGGTGCCGTAGTCTTGCGGTAGTCGTCCTTCAGGCATCCGGTACGTCCCGAACAGGATGTCCCAGATCGGAAACGTGCCGGCGAAGTTGGTGTTGCCGCCTTCTTGCAGCGAGGTGTGATGCCAGCGATGAAACACCGGCGTCGCCAGCACGTATTTGAACGGGCCAAGCGTCCAGTTCAGGTTGGCGTGCACAAAGGCGGAATGAAAGGTGGTGAACGGGCCGACCCAGAGCATGATGTTCGGCGAGATCCCCGCCATCAGCAGGAAGACGTCGACGCCGATCGTTCCGATAAACAGGTTGACCGGATGAAACCGCGCCGCCGAAATCCAGTCCAGCTCTTCGGAAGAGTGATGGATCGCGTGGTATTTCCAGAAAGCGCCGCCGTGAAACAACCGATGCAGCCAGTACAGCATGAAGTCCGACAGCAGCACGAACAGCAGCGCCTGGCACCACAGCGGCAGCTGCGACAGCGGACCGTGCCCGTTGTCGTAAAACGCGATCAGCTCGTCCGCGTCGTGGATGTTGAAGACCACCCCTGCGCCGAGCACGAGCAGGCCGATCCGAAATACCCGCGCGAATACGGGAACGAAAAACCAGTAGCAGAGATCGGTGATGAGTTCGCGCTTGCTCCACCACGGTGCGGCGGTACGATTGCAGGCCCAGAAATGCGTCAGCACCGAGAACACTACCGCCAGCACGATCGTGATCGGCACCACCTTGGTAATCGTCTGACCAAGCATTTCGACGACTTCCATAGGCAGATTGGACATAGCGGCAGCCTCTTCTGAACGGTAGCTCCAAGGCGTACGCCTTGCCGCTTAAGGAGCCGTAAAGCGCGGCGCGATCGCCTGCTCCGTCCACCTTGAAAGGTGCGAGATGCCGTGCGCCGCATTCGCTTGAACTTGAGCCAGCGGGTTAATTCCAAATTTACTGTGCTCAAGAACAGCGCCATCGGGGGCTTTTTGCGCGGTCGAATTAACCGTGCCGAAATTTGTCCGCACGTAGGGTTGCGCCATGGTCACGGTGCTGAGAACGCCGGCGAGACCACATTTAGTTCGACCAGCCACGTGTCACATGGAGTTATCTATGAAGAATCTGATTGCGCGTTTTGTGAAGGACGAGTCGGGCGCCACGGCCATCGAATACGGTCTGATCGCCGCCGGCATCGCGCTTGCCATTATCACGGTCGTCAACGGCCTCGGCAGCAACCTGCAAGCCAAGTTCACCTCGATCAACTCCTCGCTCAAGTAAGCGTCGGTTGATTTCTCGAGATCAAGGCCCCGGTCGAACCGGGGCCTTTTTTCTGACCCTGACCCGTAGCGTTGTATCATGCGTATCGTTCCGGCTGCGGTTCTCCCGGCCAAACCGCTGTCGGTTCCACCTTCTGGCAAGAGCGCCTCTCCTGCAGCCATCATCTGCGCAGCCCTGATGCTCGCCCTTGTGTTCCTCGCCTTTCAGATTGCAAGCGCGCTGCGGGTGGATTCATTTTCCGATTGTTCATCTATCGGCGATAGCGTCAGCGAAAGCTGCCCTATCTGACTTTACGCGAGCGGTCCGGTTCCATGATCCTTGATGTTGCTCGCCTCGTGCTTTTTCCCGCGCTGATGGCGTTCGCGGCAGCGAGCGACCTCTTCACGATGACGATCTCAAATCGGGTATCGCTGGCGCTTGCGGCCGGTTTTCTCGTTCTTGCGCCCGCCAGCGGCATGGCTACGCCGGATATTCTGATGCATGTAGCGGCGGGCGCCACGGTGCTGGTCGCTGCTTTCGCCTGCTTTGCCTGCGGATGGATCGGCGGCGGCGACGCCAAGGTAGCGGCGGGCGCCGCACTTTGGTTCGGCTTTTCGCATCTGTTGAATTATCTGCTCTACGCCTCGCTGTTCGGCGGCGCGCTGACGCTGCTGCTGCTGCAATTCCGGCAGTGGCCCCTTCCATTCGCGCTGGCAGGCCAACCCTGGTTGCTCAGACTTCATGCCAAGGAGAGCGGAATTCCCTATGGCATCGCGCTCGCTATCGGCGCGCTCGTCGTCTATCCGGAGACCGAATGGATCAAGGCCGTCGAACTGACACGCCTCATGATCGGCTGACTTTGCGAGAGGTAAACTCTCGTTAAGGCGATTTAGATACGCCTCATTAACCATGCTTTGACGAATAGCTGGTCAACTCCCGTTACGGCGGCGCGAAGCGTCGCGGCGTAATGTGGAAAGTGAAGCGTATGAATAGGGCACGCATTATCGTCCTGACCATCGCTATCGGCGCTGGCGGTGTCGCGGCCTATCTCGCAAGCGGATCCGATAACAAAGGCCCGCCTCCGGCCGAGCCGGTGGCGCAGATGCAGACTGTCGATGTCCTCGTGGCCAAGGCCGATATAGGTCTCGGCCAGACGGTCACGCCTGCCGACATCATCTGGCAGAGCTGGCCGGCTGCCACAGCCAGCAACTCCTTCATCCGCCGCAGCGACCGCCCCGACGCGCAAAAAGAGGTTACCGGATCGATCGCGCGCTCCCCGTTCATCGCGGGCGAACCGATCCGCGAGCCCAAGCTGATCAAGGCCAACGGGTCGGGCTTCATGGCCGCGATCCTGCCGCAGGGCATGCGGGCGATCTCGACCGAAATCTCGGCGGAGACCGGCGCCGGCGGCTTCATCCTGCCGAACGACCACGTCGACGTCATCCGGACCCGGCGCGAGAAGAATCCGGACCCGAAAGCGACCGGCGATCTCGTCATCTCCGAGGTCATCCTGACGAACATCCGCGTGCTGGCGATCGACCAGGCGCCCAAGGAAAAGGACGGGCAGAATTCCGTGGTCGGCAAGACCGTGACGCTCGAGCTGAAGCCCGAGCAGGCGCCGCTGCTGGCCGCCGCACGTCAAGCCGGCACGATATCGCTGGCGCTGCGCAGCATCGCCGACGTCAACCAGGTGGAAATCGCCGAAGACCGGACCCGCCAACGCGGCAACATCGACGTGGTTCGCTACGGCGTGACCAGTTCGACCACGGTTCAAAAGTGACCAAGGGACCAGACGAGATGAAATGCAGGGAAAAACAGCTTCCGTCACGGACGCTATGGGTCCGCACCCTGTCGCTTTCGGCCGCGGCCGCCATGGTGCTCAATCCGGTTCTGGTCCCGGCCGTGGCCGCCGACTATCGTCCGCTTCCGCAGCCTGCGGCCGCCGACGGACAGATGAACTCGCGCTTCCTTTCGCTCGGCATCGGCAAGTCGATCGTCATCGACCTGCCCCGCGACATCAAGGACGTACTGGTTGCCGACCCCAAGATCGCCAACGCGGTGGTGCGCTCGGCGCAGCGCGCCTACATCATCGGCGCGGCGATCGGGCAGACCAACATCATCTTCTTCGACTCGGCGGGCCAGCAGATCGCGGCCTACGATATCGCCGTCAAACGCGACCTGAACGGCATTCGCGCCGCGCTGAAGCAGGTTTCACCGAATTCCGACATTCAGATCGACGGTCTGGCCGAAGGGGTGATCCTCACCGGCACCGCGGCGAACCCGATCGAAGCGCAACAGGCCAATGATCTCGCCGTGCGGCTGGCGGGCGGGGCCGACAAGGTCGTCAACTCTATCGTGGTCCGCGGTCGCGACCAGGTGATGCTCAAGGTGACGGTGGCCGAAGTCCAGCGGCAGATCATCAAGCAGCTTGGCATCGATCTTAACGGTCAGTTCAACTACGGCACCGCAGTCGTGAACTTCAACAACAGCAACCCGTTCACGGCGACGGGCACGCCCCTGGTCGGCACCAACGCCATCACCACCACCTTGCCCTCGGTCACGGCGACATTGCGGGCGATGGAAAGCGCCGGCGTGTCGCGCACCCTGGCCGAGCCTAATCTGACCGCGATTTCCGGCGAATCGGCAACCTTCATCGCGGGCGGCGAATTTCCGATCCCGACCGGCGTCACCTGTCAAACCACGACGGGCGGCACCATCGGACAGTGCGCGCCGTCGATCTCTTTCAAGAAGTTCGGCATCTCGCTCAACTTCACGCCGGTCGTTCTGACCGAAGGCCGCATCAGCCTGCACGTCATGACGGAAGTGTCGGAAGTCTCCAACGACAATTCCATCACCGTGACCGGCATCGCGGTTCCTTCGGTCAAGACCCGCCGCGCGGACACCACGCTGGAAATTCCCTCCGGCGGATCGATGGCGATGGCCGGCCTGATCCAGGATCAGACCAAGCAGGCGATCAACGGTCTGCCCGGACTTTCGCAGCTTCCGGTGCTCGGCACGCTGTTTCGCAGCCGCGACTACCAGGACAACAAGACCGAGCTGATGGTGATCGTGACGCCTTATGTCGTTCGCGCAGTCGCACAAAAGGACCTGTCGCGCCCGGATGACGGCTTCGTCGCCACCTCCGATCCGCAAGCCGATCTACTGGGCAGCATCAACCGCATCTACGGCGTTCCCGGCCGCAACGAGCCGGCCCGTAGCTATCGCGGGACCTATGGCTTCATCACGGACTAAGGCGGGGATAAGGACGAGGATCATGACAGCCAGGACACCCGTCGAATACCGGCGCGCCCTCCGCATCACGGGGGCGCTTTTCGGTCTCGCCGCAGCACTCGGCGCCTGCACGCATACCGACGAGGTGGCGGCCACGGCGAGCATTCCTGACGACTATCGCCTGCGGCACCCGATCGCGATTCAGGAAGCCAACCGCTCCGTCGTGATCTTCGTCGGTCAGGCGCGCGGCGGCCTGTCGGCCGAGCAGCGCGCCGACGTGATGGGGCTCGGACGGATCTGGTTACAGGAAGGCACCGGCGCCATCGTGGCCGATGTGCCGGTCGGCACTCCGAATGCGCGGGCAGCGGCCGATGCTTTCCGCGAAGCCCAGGCGCTGCTTTCGGCGGCCGGCGTGCCGCCGCGCGGCGTCGTCATGCGCCATTATCATCCGGACGATCCGCGGCAACTGGCCACGGTGCGGCTGAGCTATCCGAAAATCACGGCGGTGGCCGGCCCCTGCGGCGTCTGGCCCGACGACATCGGCCCCTCGATCAAGAACAAGGGCTACCTCGAGAACAAGCCGTACTACAATTTCGGCTGCGCCAATCAGCGCAACATGGCGGCGATGATCGACAATCCCGCCGATCTCGTGCAGCCGCGTTCCGAGACTCCGGCCTACACCGTGCGGCGCACGGAAGGCTTCGACAAATATCGCAAGGGCGCTCCGACCGCCACCAACTATCCCGAAGCCGAAAAAGCCAAACTCAGCGATACAGGCAAATGATCAGCTACGCGCGTCAAAATCCAGAAGCACAGCCGGAGCCGGCTCCGCCGCAGGCCGACGAGCATATTGCGCCGGCACCGAGAGTCTCGGTGCAAGCCTTCTGCGAAACCGTCGAGACCGCCGCGGCGGTACAGTCGGCGGGCGAAGACCGTCGACTTGCCAAGGCCCACCTGAAAATTCAGATGGGCGGCATGGTGGCCGCAATCGAGGCCTATCGAACCGCCCCGACGCCGAACGTGATCATTCTGGAGACCGAAGGCCGCAACGATATTCTGGCCGGCCTCGACCAGCTCGCGGCCGTGTGCGATTCCGGCACGCGGGTAATCGTGATCGGCCGCATCAACGACATCACCTTGTATCGCGAACTGGTGCGCAGGGGCGTCAGCGATTACGTGATCGCCCCGATTGCGACCATTGACGTGGTGCGATCGATCTGCGGGCTGTTCTCCTCCCCGGAAGCCAAGGCCGTGGGCCGCATCATCGCCGTCGTTGGCGCCAAGGGTGGGGTCGGCGCCTCCACCGTCGCGCATAACGTCGCCTGGGCGATCGCACGCGACCTGGCGCTGGATTCCGTAGTTGCCGACCTCGATCTCGCCTTCGGCACTGCCGGCCTCGATTACAATCAGGACCCGCCGCAGGGCATTGCGGACGCGGTGTTCTCGCCCGACCGGGTCGACACCGCCTTCATCGACCGCCTGCTCTCGAAGTGCACCGACCATCTGAGCCTGCTGGCCGCGCCGGCGACGCTCGAGCGCGTCTATGATTTCGGCGCTGAAGCGTTCGATGCGATTTTCGATACGCTTCGTGTCTCGATGCCCTGCATCGTCCTCGATGTTCCGCATCAATGGTCAGGCTGGACCAAGCGGGCGCTGGTCGCCGCCGACGATATCCTGATCGTCGCGGCGCCCGACCTCGCCAATCTGCGCAACACCAAGAACATCTTCGACCTGTTGAAGGCATCGCGCCCCAACGACCGGATGCCGCTTTATTGCCTGAACCAGGTCGGCATCCCCAAGCGTCCGGAGATCAATGCCACCGAGTTCGCCAAGGCGATCGAGAGCGAGCCGATCGCCTCGATCCCGTTCGATGCCCAGATGTTCGGGGCCGCGGCAAACAACGGACAGATGGTCGCCGAAATTTCCGAAACTCATCGCAGCACCGAAATGTTCCGGCAAATCGCGCAGCGGCTCACCGGCCGCGGCGAGACCAAAAAGCCGCGAGCTTCGTTCCTGTCGCCTCTGATCGATAAACTGCGGTCGAAGTAAAGCTGATCCCGTCGGGAGTGTAGTCGTGTTTGGTAAGCGTAGCGGAACAGACGATCCGAGGAACTCGCGGCCCCCCGCTCCCGCGCCGGAGCCCGCTGCGGTTACGGCTGCGGTCCCGCGCGCCGCCGCACCGCCTGCCGTCGCATCGCCGCCGTTGGCGCCAGTCAAGCCGTCGGCGCCGCCGCAGGCTGCCGAAACGCGCAAATCCGACAACTACTACCAGGTCAAGGCGACGATCTTCGGCGCGTTGATCGAGGCCATCGACCTCGCGCAGCTTGCCAAGCTCGACGGCGAATCCGCGCGCGAGGAAATCCGCGACATCGTCAACGAGATCATCGCGATCAAGAACATCGTGATGTCGATCGCCGAGCAGGAAGAACTGCTCGACGATATCTGCAACGACGTCCTCGGCTATGGTCCGCTCGAACCGTTGCTGGCCCGCGACGACATCGCCGATATCATGGTCAATGGCGCGGGCACGGTCTATATCGAAGTCGCCGGCAAGATTCAGCGCACCGGCATTCGCTTTCGCGACAACCAGCAACTGCTGAACATCTGCCAGCGCATCGTCAGCCAGGTCGGCCGGCGCGTCGACGAATCCTCACCGATCTGCGACGCCCGTCTCGCCGACGGCTCGCGTGTCAACGCCATCGTTCCGCCGCTGGCGCTGGACGGCCCCGCACTGACGATCCGCAAGTTCAAAAAGGACAAGTTGACGCTCGATCAGCTCGTCAAATTCGGCGCGATCTCGAAGGAAGGCGCGGAAATCCTGCAAATCATCGGGCGTGTCCGCTGCAATGTGCTGATCTCCGGCGGCACCGGTTCGGGCAAGACCACGCTTCTGAACTGCCTGACCAACTATATCGACGACGAAGAGCGCATCATCACCTGCGAAGACGCCGCCGAACTTCAGTTGCAGCAACCGCATGTGGTGCGGCTGGAAACCAGGCCTCCCAACATCGAGGGCGAAGGCCAGATCACCATGCGCGAGCTGGTGCGCAACTGTCTGCGTATGCGCCCCGAACGCATCATCGTCGGCGAAGTCCGCGGACCCGAGGCATTCGACCTGCTTCAGGCGATGAACACCGGCCACGACGGCTCGATGGGCACGCTGCACGCCAACAATCCGCGCGAGGCACTGTCGCGCTGTGAATCCATGATCACAATGGGCGGCTTCTCGCTGCCTTCGCGAACCATCCGCGAGATGATCTGCGCCTCGATCGACGTGATCATCCAGGCCGCGCGTCTGCGCGACGGCTCGCGGCGCATCACGCACATCACGGAGGTGATGGGCATGGAAGGCGACACGATCATCACCCAGGACGTCTTTCTCTACGACATGATAGGCGAGGACGCCAACGGCAAGATCCTCGGCCGTCACCGCTCGACCGGTATCGGCCGGCCGCGGTTCTGGGAGCGCGCGCGTTACTACGGCGAGGAAAAGCGGCTCGCAGCTGCGATCGACGCCGCGGAAGTCGCGGCGGCGAATTGAGGAGAGCGCGATGAATATGCAACCAATCGCTTTGGCCTTTCTCGCCACCGCTGCAGTCGGCGGCCTCGCCTGGGTTTTCATCTATCCGCTGCTGTCCGGCGAGCGAAAGGCCGAAAGCCGTCGCGCCCTGGTGGCCAAGTCAGAACCCGTCGCCGCACGGCAGACGCAGAAGGAACAGCGTTCCCGCCGCGAACAGGTCGAGGGGACACTGAAAGAGGCCGAAGCCAGGCGCGCCAAGGATTCCAAGGTCACGTTGACCACCCGCCTGATCCAGGCCGGGCTCGATTGGGAGCCGCGGAAGTTCTGGATTCTCTCCGGCATTCTCGGAGTGGCCGGCGGCGCCGGTGCGTTCATGGCCGGCGGCGGACTGCTTGGTGGTCTCGGCATGGGTTTCGCCTTCGGCTTCGGTCTGCCGCGATGGTTGCTGAGCTTCATGAAGAAGCGGCGTGAGAAGGCTTTCTTGCGCGCGCTGCCCGACGCCGTCGATGTCATCGTTCGCGGCATCAAGGCCGGCCTGCCGCTGTTTGAATCGCTCAAGGTGGTCGCCGCCGACGCTCCCGAACCGCTGCGGTCTGAATTCGCTGCAATCATCGAAACGCAGGCGATCGGAATGCCGCTCGGCGAGGCCTGTGGCCGGCTGTTCGAACGCATGCCGGTGCCGGAGGCGAACTTCTTCGGCATCGTCATCGCGATCCAGCAGAAGTCAGGCGGCAACCTCTCCGAAGCACTCGGCAATCTCTCCAAGGTGTTGCGCGACCGGAGGAAAATGGCCGAGAAGATTCAGGCGATGTCGATGGAAGCAAAGGCGTCGGCTGGCATCATCGGCTCGCTGCCACCGATCGTCATGCTGCTCGTCTATCTAACGACACCCGGCTACATCTCGCTGCTGTGGACCCACCCGACCGGCCAGCTGATGCTGGTCTGCTGCGTGGTCTGGATGTCGATCGGCATCATGGTGATGAAAAAAATGATCAACTTCGACTTCTGACGGTGTCGCATGATTAGTTTTCTGATCGACAAGCTCCACGACGCCCGCTTCATGACCATGTTTCTTGCCGCGATCGCGGCAAGCGCAACGGCCTACACGCTGATCATGCCGTTGTTCGCGGGCGAAGGGCTCGCCAAGCGCATGAAGGCGGTTGCCAGCGAGCGCGAGCGCATCAGGGCGCGGGAACGCGACCGTCTCAACAAGTCCGAAAAGGTCTCGCTGCGACAGACGCCGAAGCAGCTCGTCTCGAGGGTGGTCGAGGATTTCAACCTCACAAAATATCTGGCGCAGGAAGCGGCGCGCGACAAGCTGATCGAGGCCGGCTACCGCGGCCAGGCACCTTACATCACGTTCCTGTTCTTCCGCGCGGTGGCACCGATCCTGCTTTTCGTTGGCGCAGTGCTTTACGTGTTCGTGATCTCGCATCTGGACAAGCCACTTCCGATCAAGATCGGCATCTGCGTCGGCGCTGCCTGGCTCGGCTTGCAGGCCCCGATGCTGTTCTTGAAGAATGCGATCTCGAAGCGGCAGCTCTCGATCCGCCGCGCGTTTCCGGATGCGCTCGACCTGCTGCTGATCTGCATCGAATCCGGCATGTCGATCGAAACCGCCTTTCGCAAGGTCAGCGTCGAGATCGCGACGCAGTCGGTCGCGCTGTCGGAAGAATTTACGCTGACGACCGCGGAGCTGTCCTACCTGCAGGACCGCAAGGTCGCCTACGAGAACCTCGCCCGGCGCACCGGCGTCGAGGGCGTCAAGTCGGTCTGCCTTGCGCTTCAGCAATCCGAGCGCTACGGCACCCCGCTGGGCCAGAGCCTGCGCGTGATGGCGCAGGAAAATCGCGACATGCGGATGAACGAAGCCGAAAAGAAGGCCGCCGCACTGCCACCGAAACTGACGGTCCCGATGATCCTGTTCTTCCTGCCGGTCTTGTTTGTGGTCATTCTCGGGCCGACCTACATCAAGATCGCCGCCATGCAGTAGCGTGCTTCGGGACGAAAGGGCTTTCGTCCCGGCGAACTTCGATCAACGGCAAAAAAGGGAGCCGTCACTCCGGACGGCTGAGCGAGGCCACCGGCAGCTTTCCGGCGGCGCCTGTGCGCGGATCATCCTTGCGACTGAGCATCTGCTTGAGGTAGGCGACGTTGGCCGCCGCCTCATCCGCAGGAAGATCGGCGCGCACGATCTGCTCGGCCTCGGCGAAGCGGCCTTGCAAGCCGATCACCAGCGCCAGGTTCTGCCGGACGCGCGCATCGGCGCGGCCGCTCGCATAGGCCTGGCGAAGCGCTTCCTCGGCCTTTGGCAGATTTTTCGACAGCATGTAGGACAGGCCGAGATTGGATAGCACGGTCGGCTCGCCCGGCACGATCTTGAGCGCGCTTTCGTAGTAGCGGCGAGCCTCGTCGTGGCGGCCAAGCTGGTCGAGCGCGGTCCCCTGTACCGAGAGGATGCGCCAATCGGGATTGGCGGGCGAATGGGCGCGGCTGAGCACGTCGAGCGCCTGCTGGAAGTTGCCGTTATCGACCAGCGCCCGGCCGTAGGCCGCCAGCAGCGTCTTGTCACCGGGATTGGCGATGGTGGCCTGCTCCAGCATGGCGGCGGCCTGGCTGCGCTGCCCGGACGCGCGCAGCGCCTGGCCGTAGGCCAGCGCCGCTTCGACATTCTTGGGATCAGCCCGGTATCGCTCCCCGGTCACTTCCACCGCGCGATGTGGATCGGTCTCGGGGCTGGCGGCGGGTTTCTGCGAAATCGATCCCGTGATGTCGGACATGGTCTGGCAACCGCCAAGACCGGCAGCCAACATCGCCGTGACGGCCACGGATGCAAGAAACCGGGACTGCTGACGCATGGAATGTAACTCGTGGGTGAGCGGCGGAGGCGTGCCGAATTCGCCCAGCAATAGTCTGTTAACCCTAACGGCGGGTTAATGGAGCCTTCCGGGCAGCGTGGGGGCAGCATCTGTCCGCCGGCGGCAAGCCGCATTTTGGCCGCCTCATTCCGGCTGGTTTGACTCACTATCCCATTGTAGAACTTGGAAAAGATATCCCAACAGCGACGAATCGCTTTACCCCCCAAGAGCGCCGATGCATTCCGTCTTCGAAACCGCGCCGACAACGCCGGCCATTCCCATCACCTTCGCGACCCAAGCGACGTGGGAAGCGGTCGCCGCCAGCCTGCCCTCGCCGGGGAGGCAGTTCGCCGCCGCCAATGGCTTCAGCGCCAAACCGGGAGCCTTGCTGGCATTGCCCGCGACTGACGGCACCATCGCGCAAATCATCTTTGGGCTCGACGGTGAGAGCGGCAAATTCCGCGACCCGTTCCGGCCCGGCCAGTTGCCGGGGCTGCTGCCGCCCGGCGTTTATCGTTTCGCCAATCCCGAAAAGGATCAGGCGCATCTTGCGGCGCTGGCCTTCGCGCTTGGCTGCTATCGGTTCGGCCGTTACCGGAAGGCGGAGCCGCCTGAGGTCAAGCTGGTTCCCCCCGAGGGGGTCGACATTGCCGACCTGTCGCGCATGGCTGGCGCGGCCACCCTTGCCCGCGACCTCATCAATACGCCCTCCAACGACATGGGACCGAAAGAACTGGCGCAAACGGCGGAAAAGCTCGCGCAAGATTTTGGCGCCAAATTCAATTGCATCGTCGGCGAGGAGCTGGTGCGGCAGAACTTTCCGCTGATCAGCGCCGTCGGCATGGCTTCAACCCGTGCGCCCCGCCTGATCGATTTCACCTGGGGCGACCCGTCCCATCCGAAAGTCACACTGGTCGGCAAGGGCGTCTGCTTCGATACAGGCGGCCTCGATCTGAAGCCATCCAGCAGCATGCTGCTGATGAAGAAGGACATGGGCGGCGCCGCCAACGTGCTCGCTTTGGCGCAGATGGTGATGGATGCCAAACTCAAGCTGCGGCTGCGCGTGCTGATTCCGGCGGTTGAGAATGCTGTCGCCGGCAACGCCTTCCGGCCGCTTGATGTCTTCACCTCGCGCAAGGGCCTTACCATCGAAATCGGCAATACCGACGCCGAAGGGCGGCTGGTGCTGGCGGATGCGCTCGCGCTCGCCGACGAGGAAAAGCCCGATCTTTTGATAGATCTCGGTACGTTGACAGGCGCGGCGCGGGTCGCGCTCGGCCCCGATCTTCCGCCGTTCTATACGAATGACGAAGCGCTGGCCGAAGCGCTGTCTTCATGCGCGAGACAGGAACATGATCCGCTGTGGCGGCTGCCGCTGTGGCCGGCCTATGACAGCTGGCTCGATTCGAAGGTGGCCAATATCAACAACGCTCCGACCGGCGGTTTTGCCGGCTCTATCACCTGCGCGTTGTTTCTGCAGCGCTTCGTCGAAGCGGCCAAGAGCTGGCTGCATGTCGACATCTTTGGCTGGACGCCGAGCGCCAAGCCGGGACGCCCCGAAGGCGGCGAATGTCAGGCTGCGCGCGCGATCTATCGGCTGTTGAGCAACCGCTATGGACACTGATCCGCGCCTGACGCCGGCAAGGGGTGACCTCGCCGCAAAATATCTCGAAGGCAAGGTCGAGGCGAGCCGTTTCGTCGCCGGCGAGGCGTTCGAAATCGCCGACGCCATCGCGCCACTTCGCCGTGCGCCGTCGTCTGACTCGGAACTGATGACGCAGGCGCTGAAGGGCGAGCGCGTCACGATCTATGATCGCAACAGTGAAGGCTGGGCTTGGGGCCAGCTTGTCAGCGACGGCTATGTCGGCTGGCTTCCGGACCGCGCATTGAGCCAACCGAAAGAAGCTCCGACCCACAAGGTCACGGCCTTGCTGACCTTCGCGTTTCCCGGCCCCTCGATCAAATTGCCGCCGGCCGAGACGCTGGCGATGGGGAGTCGGCTGACGGTGTTGCGCGAGGAAGGATCGTTCGCCGTCACGCGCGAAGGCTGGCATCTGCCGCGGCAACATCTGGGCGCCATCGACCTTCGCGCACCCGACTTCGTCGCGGTCGCGGAGCGGTTCGTCGGCACGCCCTATTTGTGGGGCGGCAAAAGCAGTCTCGGCATCGACTGCTCGGGACTGGTCCAGGTTTCGCTCACCGCCGCCGGCACCGGTTGTCCACGTGACAGTGACATGCAACAGGACGGGCTTGGCCGCGCGCTTGGGGCGCAGGAAGCAAGAAACCTGAAGCGTGGCGATCTGATTTTCTGGAAGGGCCATGTCGCGATCGCCCGCGATGCCGATACGATCGTCCATGCCAACGCGCATCACATGATGACGGCGATCGAGCGCACGCAGGACGTGCTTGCCCGCAGCAGGGCCGCCGGCAACGAAGTCACGACCATAAAGCGGCTGGACCAGGCATAGGCGATCCGCACGCGCCTGAAATAATCGACCATCATCCATGCCCTCTACGAAATGGCGTCGCGGGCCCGGGCGCGCTATGGATCGGCATCTGCTTATTGGACTGAGCATGATCTGCCGAAAAAACGACGCCCGCTTTTTTAGGATCACGCCATAGCGAGTTGACGATGCCTCATCTGCCTGCCCTGCTCGGTTTTGCCCTCGTCTCCTTCGGCATGGTGCTGACGCCCGGGCCGAATATGATCTACTTGATCTCCCGCTCGCTGACGCAAGGGCCTGCCGCCGGCATCGTCTCGCTCGGCGGCGTCGCGCTCGGTTTTGTGTTCTACATGCTGTCCGCAGCCTTCGGCATCACGGCATTGTTGTTCGCCGTGCCCTATGCTTACGACGCGCTGCGCTTTGCCGGTGCGGCCTATCTGCTGTGGCTGGCGTGGCAGGCCTTGAAGCCCGGCGGCCGCTCGCCGTTTCAAGTCAGGACATTGAAGGTCGACGGGCCCCGCAAATTGTTCGCGATGGGCTTCGTCACCAACCTGCTCAATCCCAAGATCGCGATGCTTTACCTGGCGCTGTTGCCGCAATTCATCGATCCCGCGCAAGGCAGCGTGCTGGCGCAGTCGGTCGCGCTGGGCGCGATCCAGATCGTGATCAGCGTCAGCGTCAACGCGCTGATTGCGCTTGCCGCCGGATCGATTGCGCGCTTCCTCGGCGCGCGCCCGAGCTGGCTGCTGGTGCAGCGCTGGCTGATGGGGACCGTGCTCGCGGGGCTTGCGGTGCGGATGGCGCTGGAGACGCGGAAAGCCTAATCCAGCTTGGCTTCCATGCCGCGTTTGACGGCAGGCCGCGCCATCAGCGCCTCATACCAGCGTTTGACGTTGGGAAAATCCGCCAGATCAACCTTGTGGCGCGGATGACGCCAAGCCCAGCCCAGAATCGCAAAGTCCGCGACCGATAGCGGCCCGGCGACGAATTCGTGACGGGCGAGACGGCGGTCGAGCACGCCGTAAAGCCGGATTGTCTCAGCCATATAGCGCTTGAGGCCGTAGGCACGGTCCTGCTCGTTCTCCAGCGCGATGAAGTGATGCACCTGGCCCGGCATCGGGCCGAAGCCGCCCATTTGCCACATCAGCCATTCGTAGACCGGAATCCGCTCGAGAAGCGAGGAAGGCAAAAACTTGCCGGTCTTTTCTCCGAGATAGAGCAGGATCGCGCCGGATTCGAACACGCTGACGCGTTGGCCGCCGGGTCCGTCGGGATCGACGATTGCCGGGATCTTGTTGTTCGGGCTGATCGCCAGGAACGAGGGCGCCATCTGCTCGCCCTTGCTGATATTGATCGGCACGACCTTGTAGGGCAGCCCCATTTCCTCGAGCGCCACGCTGATCTTGCGGCCGTTCGGCGTGTTCCAGGTGTGAAGCTCGATGGTCATTGCAGGTCCTTTGGCTACGGATAAGGCGTTACGCTGAGCGTCTGTAGCATCGTCGGATATGCCCCGGAAATGGCTTCCCGCGCAGGCCTCCCCAGGCGATGAGGTGGGTTCCGGACCGGTGCGGCGGAGTCGACGTTCGCTTCGGCGCAGCGCGCACCAGCGCGAATGCCAATCCAAGCGGCACTGGAAAAACACAATTGCCAGCACCCCGGCTCTAACATCCGTCGGCCAACCCGCTGTGCAAAGATACGAATGTCGGCGCCGGAGCACTGGAATTAGCGGCCATCCACGAATAAATTGCGCCACCCGAAACGGAGACCGCTGTTGTCCAAATCCGCCTCCCGCGCCCGCCTCGTCGAGATCATCCGCAAACGCTCTTTCGGGCGCGGCGAGATCACGCTGGCCTCCGGGCGCAAGAGTGATTTTTACTTCAACCTCAAGCCGACCATGCTGGACCCGGAAGGCGCCGCGTTGCTGGCCGAGTTGACCTATGAAGCGCTCAAGGACGACGGGCTCGACTACATCGGCGGGCTGGAAATGGGTGCGGTGCCGCTGGCCGGCGCGGTGGCGCAGCTGTCATGGCTCAAGGGCCACCCGATCGCCGCTTTCTTCGTGCGCAAGAAGCCGAAGGAGCATGGCGCCAAGCTCGCGGTCGAAGGCCTCGCCAAGAGCGAGAGCCTGAAGGGCAAGCGCGTGGTGATCGTCGAAGACGTCACCACGACCGGAGACTCGGCGCTGAAGGCGGTCGAAGCCGTGCGCGATGCCGGCGGCGAAGTCGTGCTGGTGCTGACCATGGTCGACCGCCAGGAGGGCGCCGTCGAGAACTTTGCGCAAGCCGGCCTCGCCTTCCGCTGGCTGTTCCAGGCGAGCGAATATCTGAAAGACTAGGGGAGTGGATTTGACATTCGCTGCCCACCCGGCCGCAAGTCCGGACAGCGAATGCCAAATCCAAAACTCCACCAGATGACTATTCGCCAGTGGTCCGTTGATTCCAACATTTGCAACGGTGACTGCTGAGAAGGGATGCAAATGTTGGAATCAACGGACCACGAGCGCCGCCACACGCGCCCCCAAAAGAGCACTTTTTTGCCGCTCTCCCGCCGCCGCTCATAGCTCGTTTACCATCCGGCATTATTGTCGAACGCACCGGGCGTTGCATCGCCTGGACCGAGTTCTGGCGTTGCGTGGAGTGAGCGTTGCGTATCCGGTTGACCAATCAGCGCATGCGGCGCCGCGTGCTCGTTGCCGCCGCCATCCTCGTCAGCGCCTCTGGGCTTGCGCCGCGGCCGGCATCTGCCGAAGGCCTGTTCGACATGTTTTTCGGCGGCCTCGCCAAGCAACAGCGCCAGGCACCGGCGCCACAAGCCAATTTCTTCGCCGATCCCTCCCAACAGAGCCAACCGGCGGCTCCCGGCTCGCGGCCGGTGGTCTACGGTGGCAGCGGTCCCGCTTATTGCGTGCGAAGCTGCGATGGCAAGTATTTTCCGCTGACTCGCGGCAACGCCTCGCCGGTGCAGATGTGCCAGGCCTTCTGTCCGGCGAGTCCGACGAAAGTGTTCTATGGCAGCAATATCGACAGCGCCACCAGCGCGAGTGGCGAGCGCTATGCCGACAGCGAAAACGCGTTTGCCTATCGCAAGGCGCTGCGCGCGGACTGCACCTGTAACGGCCGCGACGCCGCCGGCCTCGCGCCGGTCGACCTGACCCTCGATGCCTCGCTGCGCGCGGGCGATGTGGTCGCCACCACCGACGGGCTCGTCGCCTATTCCGGCATCAAGGTCGGCAACAACAACAGCCCCGAATTCATTCCGGTCGCGAGCTATCCGGGTCTCACGGCAGAAGTTCGCGCCCGCCTCGGCAACATGAAGGTGGCGCCGGTGACCGCGGAAGCGATCGGCAACGATGCCCCGGCTAGCGACGTGGCCGCGCCGCCGGCACCAGCGGCCAAACCGGCTTTGCGCGGCAAGCAGGCGGCACTGAATTGACGGCTCGTAGACCGGAGCGATGCGAAAGCATCGAATCCAAAATCTCAAGATTCCCCGATGCGCGGTCGCGCATCTGAGGTCTGGTCCTGGCGGACCATGCCGGAATACCTCTCAAGGGAAATTTCTCTATCTTCCGACGATCACGCCGATCACATTCGGCGCCGCCCGATACTTCTCCTCGATCTGCGCGCGCGCAGCGTTGCGGTTCTCCGGCGTCAGCAGGCCGCGCTTCTCGGCCAGGATCATCCAGCAATAGCCCCACCAGTCGGTCAGCATGCCCTCGTCATCCACGAGGTCATAGCCCTGCTCGCCGGCAAAGATGCGCGCCTGCGCCTCATCGAGCGAATCCAGGAAGACGTGGTCCTGATCGGAGAACAGATCGTCGCTGATGTCGTCGGTGGTGTAGCCCCAGACCGACTGGCAGACGGCGTTGAACTCGCGGTCAATGGCGTCGTCATCGACCTGCTGGCGGCGTGATGTTTTATGCAATCGCGACAGCGACCGGGCGAAGTCGGCGATACGGGTGAGCGCGAATTGATCGAAGGCGATAGTGGACATGTAGTCCTCGGCAAGCTCGATAGACCATAGATGTTGTGTCGGCAACGTCTCGAATCACAATGATATATCAAAGACTTGCTAAAGTGTTCTTAATTCGTTCCGCCCTAAGTGGAAGCGAACAGGCCTCGGACTTTTGACTATCTAAGGTAGCTCATGCTGAATAATGTACCTTTAGATGAAGCTCGAGGATAGAGACGCAGATGGATCCCAACCTCAGCGCTGCATGCCAGCTATTTCTCGTCCTTCGACAATTCTTTTTGCTGCCCTTGCGGT